>DAOVJU010000358.1 GCA_030632095.1 Chlorobiota bacterium | reverse complement strand
TGCAAATGTTAAAGCAGCTTTATCGTTATCAGTTAGTGGGTTTTCCTGTTCATAATTTGACACAAGCGTATCAAGATATAAATTCAATTCAGGAAATGACGGAAAATTGTGCTCTTCATGATCATCATCAATCCAGTATTGGCGACCTGAACCAAAATTATGATAGTAATCATCATCATCATTAAAAGTAGTTCCATTAATGATTTTGTGGTAATTCAGGATCATTGCCATGGCTACCGAAGGACAGCCTGCATAAGACCGAACCCCTGTTACCGGATCCATAGGGCAGAAATTATTATATGGTGCATTTTGGGTCCAGTTATCTTCTAACCAGCCACCTGTACCGGTTGTTCCTGGCAAAGGCCAATATTGTATTGAACGTTGTTTTGCTTCTATCTCTTTACTTAAAAAGAAATGCCAGTTTTTAGTAAAATCCGGAATTCGTTCCAGGTTTTCAAATCGCAATATGCTTTCTGTGATCAATAGTTTAAATAATGGATTTTCATCTGAAACAAGTCCAAAATTATTATCAAATGAATACGCCAAAACAGGAGGCATCTTTTTTGAAGAACTAATTACAATAAAGCCTTTTGGTTGAAATTCAATCAGATGTACAATATCCAGTTTTGTATCAGTATAAGCAAGCTTTTGGGTTTTTAAAGAAAGAAATTCCTCCGTTCTTTCATTAAGTAATAAGAATTTTTCAGCAACCTGAATTGCATCACCTTCAGTAATTTGCTGTGCTATTACTGTTTGAGAGATAAAAGCAAAAACAAGTATTAGGAATGAAGTAATCTTCATTTTTTTTGAAACATAGTTTGATAATTTCATTATTCTAAGTTTTGGGTTATTAAAATTCGTGGTAAATTAAGAATTATTTTAATAGCAGATTTAAATTGTTAAAAATTTGGAAAGTAAAAAAATAATCCTTTTCTTTGTTAGCGAATATTAACTAACATTGATTTAAATGTTATCAGACAGACAACAACAAATAATAGAAGAATCAATAAAATTGATTGATAAAAAAGGGATACAGGGTTTTACCATTAAAAACCTTTCTAAAGAAATTGGTATTTCAGAACCTGCTATTTACAGGCATTTCGAAAGTAAATTCGAAATTCTTAGTACAATTTTAGATTCATTTAAACAAAGTCTTATTCAAAACCAAAAAACATTTAGAGATAAAAATATTGATCCATTAGAAAGATTAAGAACTTTTTTCAACAAAGTATTTGAGACTTTTACAGATAATCCGGCTCTTGCATCGGTCATTTTTTCTGAAGAGATTTTCCAAAACGAAAAAACCCTACATGAAAAAGTCACAAATATTCAAAACTTAAATGAAAAAATGGTAAGATCAATTTTGGAAGAAATGCAGGTTAAACAAGAAATGTCACGTTTTGCTGATGTGGAAATCATTACTTTAATGTTATTCGGATCAATAAGACTATTGGTAAAAAAATGGAAATATTCAAATCATAGTTTTAATTTAATTGAAAAAGGAAATAAATTGTTCAACACCTTAACAAATGCAATAAAATGAAGATTATTAAAGTAAGTGAAGCTTCTGTGAAAGAAACTGTGCATAAAATTGATGCAAGAGAATTGTACAATAAAGATACAGCTCAGGCTATACACATTAAATTGGAAGCCGGTGAAAGTTTAAAACCACATATTACTCCGGTTGATGTGTTTTTCTATGTGCTCGAAGGTACCCCTGAAATTTTAGTAGGAAAAGAGAAACAAACTATTGAAGCTGATTGTCTTGTGGAAAGTCCAAAAGACATACCACATTGTATTTCAAACAATTCTGATAATGTGGTTCGGGTTCTTGTGGTAAAAGCTCCGAAACCGATAACAAAAACAAAGTTGCTTTAATAAGAATTGCTTCAATATGAAGAACTCACTTTATAAAAAGTGAGTTTTTTTAGCAAAGCAAAGTTAGTGAATATTAATTAACATATATAAAAATGGAAAAATTATTAAACAAATTATTAAAAGCACCATGGCTTACAATGATCGTTGTAATTACTATAAGTATAGCATTTTTCATGGTTATGAAAGAAAATTCGAGGATGGAAACCGATCTGGATAAATATATGCCACAGGATCATCCTGCATTTGTTTATAGCGATCAGGCCGAAGAATGGTTCGGAATAAACGATGGGATTATCGTTGCTATTGAAAATCAAAAAGGGATATACAACACAGCAACTTTAGATACACTAAAACAACTAACAAAGAAGTTGCAAAAAATGCCTCAAATTGAAAAAGCTGATGTAACGTCTTTATATACTGCCGATAACATTATTGGTACTGAAGATGGCATGAATGTAAAAGCCTTTTATAAACGTATACCTAAATCTGAAGAAAAATTAAATGAACTAAAGCATAATGTTAAAAATAACGAAATGACTTTTGGTCGTTTAGTTTCGTTCGATGAAACAGTAACAATCATTATAGCTGAAATAAAAGATGATGTATTTTCACAAGAATTCTATCACGAAATATTGGAATTGGCACAATCTTTTGAAACTGAAGATATTAAACTTCATGTCGCAGGCCGCCCGATTGTAGAAGGCACTATGGCACTTCTTGGCCCTGCCGATATGAAAAAAATGGTGCCAATTGTTTTACTTGTTATAACTCTTGTATTGTTTATTATGCTACGAAGTGTAAAAAGTACATTGCTCACAATGGCTGTTGTATTTTTTAGTGTATTGTGGTCATTTGGACTTATGGCTGCTGTAAATATTCCAATATATGCAGTTTCTACAATGATTCCTGTAATGCTAATTGCTATTGGGGTTGCCGATGGAATACACTTATACAGTCATTTACAACTATTTCTGAGGAAAAATCCGGATGCAACAAAAAAAGAAGCAAGTATTGATATGCTTCAAAACATGTGGAAACCTGTGGTAATGACTTCTGTTACTACTGCTGTTGGTTTTGTTTCTTTATTAACATCACAAGTTTATCCAATTAAATATTTTGGCTTGTTTACTGCATTTGGTGTATTAGCTGCAATGTTATTTTCTCTTACTTTTATACCGGCAGGAATCATGATTTTTGGCTTACCTAAAGTTAAAAAAACCGGTAAAAATGAAACTAATAAAGACTATGATCTTGCTTTCAATTTTGCAGAAAAAGTACTGAAAAGAAAAAGTGTTTCCATATTTGTTACTGCTGCTATTATTATTCTGTCTATTGTTGGAATGCAGAAAATATGGATCAATTCCAGTTTCCTCGATAAATTTGAAAGAGACAGTGACATTGTGCTTACCGATAAGTTTATTAATGAGCATTTTGGCGGAACAACAACACTTAATCTGATTTTAGATTCAGAAGGTAAAAAAGATGTTTTCAAAAAACCGGAAGTATTAAAACTAGTTGACAAGATGCAAAGTCAACTGGAAAATGACCTCAAAGTTGTTGGAAATTCTTTTACTCTTACCGATTATACCAGGCGAATGAATAAGGTGATGAACGCTGATAAAGAAGAGTTTAATACAATTCCTGATAGCAGGGATTTGGTAGCTCAGTATTTGTTACTTTACGAAATGTCGGGCGATCCTGAAAATCTGAATAAAGTTGTAGATTACGATTATGCTAAACTAAATGTTACTTTCCAGCTAAAAAGCGATAATTCAAAAGCAATAAATTCAGCAATTGCCATAATTGATTCCTATAAAAATGATTTCAAAAAACATGGAATTACAATTAATTATGCAGGAAGCGGCTATAAAGGCCTGGTATTTACAGACCTAATATTAGAAGGGCAAATAATGAGTTTAGTTCTATCATTAATAATCGTAATTATTCTGCTATCTCTAATGTTCAAAAACTTTAAAATCGGGCTAATAGGAGCTGTTCCAATCATCATTACTGCCTTAATTAGTTTTGGAATCATGGGGTTCCTGAATATTCCCTTAAGTACAACAACAGCACTACTTTCAAGTATTGCAATTGGTATAGGGATTGATTATGCTGTACATTTTATTGAACAATACCGCATTAATACATCAAAAATAGATAACAAGTTGCTTGTTGCACAAAAAACAATGGCACATTCAGGCAGAGCAATCAGTTTTAATGCTATTGTAGTAATTGCAGGATTTATGGTTCTACTTTTTTCCGTATTTCCGCCTAACAGGGAACTGGGTGCACTTGTATCTCTTAATATGTTTACCAGCTTCCTGGGAACTCTAACCATAATGCTGGTTCTAATTAACAGATCAAATATATTTTTTAAGAAGAAAAATTAATGAAAAAGAACGGAGACCTAACAGGTCCCGATAGCTATCGGGATAAAACCTGTTAGGTCTTGAAAACCAACTCTCACTCATCCAAACTGTCACACTCACACAATCTAAATTCTATAAGTCTAACACCTAAAATAAAAAAAATGAAAACACTAAAAATCACAACAATTTTAATGGCAATTTTAATTGCTACAAATCTTTCAGGATTTGCCCAGGATTTATCCGGAAAGCAAATTATCGAAAAAGT
>DAOVJU010000396.1 GCA_030632095.1 Chlorobiota bacterium | reverse complement strand
ATCCTGAACAAATATTTCACCGTTGTCCTGGGCAAAAATGGAAACATTCAATCCAAAACTAATTATAAAGAGTATTGTATTTTGAATTGTCTTTCTCATGATTATACGAAAATAACTACTTTTTATGGTTTTTGAAAGATGCCATTTTTTCCTTATTATTTCCAGCATATTGAAGTTGTTCGTACCATTTTACACCAAATTTTCTGGTTAAAGCTTCTTTAAGAAAAACAAATAATGGTTGATTAATTTTATTGCCTAATCTTACAGCCGATTTACAAAGATTACTTTTATCATAGTTAATTCCGTTGAAATCTTCATATTTTTTTACTCTAACAGGATACAAATGGCAAGACAGGGGTTTTTTAAAATCAATTGCCCCATCATAAAAAGCTTTTTCAATGCTGCATTTAGCTATTCCATTCTCAAAATATGCGTATGCACACTCTTGATTATTTATTAATGTTGTAACGTAATCGCCATCGCTATCAATGGTATAAGCTCCCTGTGATTTTATAGCATCATCGCCTTCTTTAGTTAAATAGCTTTTAATTGACGGGTAAATATTTTCTATGATTTCAAGTTCTTCCTGTTCAAGTGGTGCACCGGAATCACCCTGGATACAACAAGCTCCTTTGCATTTTTTTAGATCGCAAACAAAGTTTCTTTCGATTAAATCTAAACTAACTATTGTATTGTCAATTTGGAGCATTTTATCAAATTTGAATTTTTGTTCCCAATCAGTTTATTAAAATTACCAATAATTCTGCTACAAAATAATTGAATAGTTTTGCCACAGATTCACAGATTATTAAAAAAATATCATCTAAAAATCACTCTTTAATGCTATTTAATTAAGTATCTTTTTTTCATATAGTATCTAATTGTTCTTTGAATCTGTGGCATTTGTATTTATAAAGCTATTATTAGTATTATTAACACTGATTAGTTACAAAAATTATTAATTAATTTACTCACTCCCACATTCCGTCCCACTTTCCGTGTGTGAAGATTTAAGTTACAAAGCTATGTTTTTCTCTAATCAATGATTTTCCAGTCATCTCAACAGGAATTGGTATTTTCATTAAATCGAGCAAAGTAGGAGCCACATCAGCTAAAATTCCGTCTTTAATATATTCATGATCATCTGAAATTAAAATACACGGAACCGGATTTAGAGAATGGGCCGTATTCGAAGATCCGTCTTCATTTATTGCATTATCAGCGTTTCCATGATCTGCGATAATTAAAACTTCATATCCATTATTTTTTGCTGCTTCAACAACTTTAACAACACATTGATCAACGGTTTCCACGGCTTTTAAAATGGAATTATAAACTCCGGTATGTCCTACCATATCTCCATTAGCGAAATTCAAACATACAAAATCAGCTTCAGCTATGTTCAGTTCTTTTACAATTGCATTTTTAACTTCAACTGCACTCATTTCCGGTTTTAAATCATATGTGGCAACTTTAGGTGAGGGGATGAGTATCCTTTTCTCGTTTTCAAACTCTTCTTCACGCCCTCCTGAAAAGAAAAATGTAACATGTGCATATTTTTCAGTCTCTGCTATTCGGATTTGTTTTTTCCCCAGCGAAGCGAGGTATTCTCCTAAAGTATTGGTTACATTATCTTTATCATATATAATATTCAAGCCTTTGAAAGTAGCATCATATGGTGTCATAGTGCAATAATGTAACGGAATAGTATTCATTTTATGTTCAGGCATATCTTTTTGTGATAAAATAACGGTTAGTTCACGTGCCCTGTCGTTTCTGAAATTGAAGAAAATAACAACATCATTTTCCTTGATTATTGTTATGGGTTTGTTATTCAAATCTACATTAACAATTGGCTCCAGGAATTCATCCGTAACATTGTTATCATATTGTTTCTGAACTGCTTCTAATATATTTGTAGTTTCATTTCCTTTGCCATGAACTAACAGGTCATAAGCAACTTTAATCCGCTCCCAGCGTTTGTCACGATCCATAGCATAATAACGACCAATTATTGAAGCTATTTCGCCGGCAGAATTTTTTAAATGATCCTGAAGTTCTTTGAAATAACCCAAACCACTTTTTGGATCTGTATCCCTTCCATCGGTAAAAGCATGAATAAAGACTTTTTCCAATCCAAATTGTTTTGCCATATCGCAAAGTCCATAAAGATGCTTATTTGAAGAATGAACCCCGCCATCTGAAAGGAGACCCAGGAAATGAACAGATGAATTATTGGATTTTGCAAATTCAAAAGCATTTACCAGCACTTTATTTTTGAAAAAGCTTCCATCTTTAACTGCTTTATTGATTTTAACAAGGTCCTGATATACAATTCTTCCGGCACCAATATTTAAATGTCCCACTTCTGAATTTCCCATCTGCCCATCTGGTAAACCTACATCTTTACCGGAAGTATGTAACCTGGAATTTGGATACCCGGCCATAAGTTTATCCATATTTGGTGTATTACCGGTGAATATAGCATCTCGTATGGTTTTATCACCTATTCCCCAACCATCAAGTATAATAAGTATTGTTTTTTTTTGCATTGAATTTTTGCTTAATTATTATTTTAATTCTAATGGTTAATAAATCTATAAATCCAATAATTTGGGATGATAATCCCGATTGAATTATACTTTAATGAATCTATGGATACGGAATGAATTTAAGCTTTTTGAATTCTTTGATAACTTTGTATTTTCTTTTTTCTTTATAAGTAAATGATAATAAGGCTTCACCTTCATATTCCTCCGGAACATCATTTTCTTCTTTAACTTTTGTTTTTAGAATTTCACCTTGCATATTGGTTCTGGTATATTGATGAATTCTAATATAAAGCGTATCATTTTTCTCGAAATTTGTACTTTTTTTGTTCTTTGGATCGGTTAAAGGTGTTATATCGAAGTACTTATTGCCAATCCATATCTTATCAATTTGAAGTTTATCGCTGCTTTTATAAGGTAATATCTTTATAAGGTAATTAGTTCCTTTTCCGGAACCAGGGACACCTCCAACCCACTTTTGTGAAGTTGCTTCTACAATTTTAAAATCTTTGCCAAAACAACTAAAGAGGCAGAGTGAGGCGAGAATTAATACCAGGTTTTTCATTATTTAATAGATTTTGGTGTTTTTATCCTGTATGTCATTATTTAGTAAAACAAATAATTTTGTTTGTTGCCTCGAAATGATAATTGAGAGTTGGCATAACACTTGTTTCCTTTTAACATCTAATTCTCTTACAAAGCTCTAATTAATTCTGTCATGATGAGTGACATTTTGGGTTCAACATCACCGGCAACATTTTGAACTTCTTCATGCGTTGTTTCTTCATCAGGGTTTTCTTTTTCACTAACGTTAGTAATGATTGACATTCCAAAGACTTTAATTCCCATGTGATGCGCTGCAATTACTTCCGGTACTGTTGACATACCTGTTGCATCAGCGCCAAATATTCTGAACATACGATATTCTGCCGGTGTTTCTAACATTGGCCCCGAATTACCTATATAAACTCCCTCACGAACCTGGATATTGTTTTCTTTAGCAATTTTCTTAGCCGTTGCTCGTAAATCTGAATTATAAGCATTGCTCATATCCGGGAAACGAGTTCCAAGTTCATTATTATTTGGCCCGAGTAAAGGATTATTCGGAAAAAAATTAATGTGGTCGCTGATGATCATCATATCACCAACATTGAATTCGGGATTTAGGCCACCTGCTGCATTTGAAACTATCAAGGTTTTTATTCCCAGTAAATGCATTACTTTAACAGGAAAAGTAACTGTTTCCATTGGATAACCTTCGTAGTAATGAAATCTTCCCTGCATGGCAACAATATATTTACCACCAAGTTTTCCGAATATTAATTTACCACTGTGGCCTTCAACTGTTGAGACCGGGAAACCAGGAATTTCTTCGTAAGGAAAAGTATTTTCAATTTCCATGCGATTCACCAAACCTCCTAATCCGCTTCCAAGAATGATTCCAACTTCCGGTTTGTTACTTGTTTTTTTATTAAGAAAATTAGCAGTGTTTTTTATTTTATCGTGCATTTAAATCTTTGGTTTTAAGTTGCTTTGAGAAAATGAAGTGTAAAAATAGCAGGAATTTGGTAAAACATGGAAAATCAGACAAGTTTTATATTTATAAAATCAGATATTCATTTAATTT
>DAOVJU010000247.1 GCA_030632095.1 Chlorobiota bacterium | reverse complement strand
TCAATTACCAAAGTCAAAAAAAATAAAAACAAAAAATTTTAATCTAGATGAGATCCAACAAAAACTACTCGAAGTTGCCAATTTTTAATGATGGGTCATGCGTTTCACAAAACAGGAAAGATAAAAAAAGAATATATTGATTTTGTTAAATGTTTTACAAACAAAAAAACCCTCTGAATGTTCAGAGGGTTTTTTGTAGTGTAAATAATATATTATTTTTTGCGTTTACCCTTTAATACCCTGATTGTTTCAGATTTGGTAACTGTATCGTATATCACCGGCGAGGCAATGAAAAGTGATGAATATGTACCAACAATAACACCAATCATTAAAGCAAAAATAAATCCGCGGATGGTTTCACCACCCAGTATAAACATGGTTAATAAAACAATAAAGGTACTTAATGAAGTACTAAATGTACGGCTAAGTGTTGAGTTTAATGCACTATTCATAATTTCGATCCTTTCGCGTTTTTTATACAACCCCAGGTATTCACGGATACGGTCGAATACAACTACCGTATCGTTTATTGAATAACCTACTACAGTTAGGATCGCAGCAATAAATGCCTGGTCAATTTCCATAGAGAATGGCATAATACTATAAAGCAACGAGTATATTCCTATTATTATTAAAATATCATGAATTAATGCAAGAATTGCACCCATACCAAATTGCCAGTTTTTAAACCGGATTAAAATATATAAGAATATTATTATTAATGAGAATATTATTGCATAATATGCTGAATTCTTAATATCGTCCGCAATAGTTGGCCCGACTTTCTGTGAACTCATCCTGTGATTTTCTTTGAAATCATCATAAGTAGTACCCTCACCTAACAATGGTTTTATACCTTCATAAAGCATTTCTTCAACTATATCATCAGCATTAGGATCATCACTATCAATCATGTATTTAGTGGTAATTTTAACCTGGTTCTCTTCTCCAAATGTTTTCACTTCCGGGGCATCATCATAAACATTTTTAAGCATGCTTTGAATTTTGTTGGTATTTACATCTTGTTCAAAGCGCACTAAATAGTTTCTTCCTCCGGTGAAATCAACTCCCTGGTTTAGCCCCCTGGTAAATAATGAGAACAGCCCGATAACGATAAATATAATAGAAAGGCCATAAAAGAATTTGCGCATACCAATGAAGTTAATATTGACGTTTTTAAATGCATTTTTTGTTATAGTGGTATCAAATTTTAATACTTTATTCCTGTCCATAAATGCAAGGAACACTAATCGTGTCAGGAATATGGCAGAGAATAATGAAGTTAAAATACCAATTCCCAATGTAGTAGCAAAACCCTGAATTGGCCCTTTCCCAAAATAATATAGTACCATTGCCGTAAGCAGGGTTGTTAAGTTTGCATCAAGTATAGCTGAATACGCGTTTTTATAACCATCACTTATTGCAAGTTTATAACCTTTACCGGCAATAAATTCTTCACGGATCCGTTCAAAAATAAGCACATTGGCATCAACTGATATACCAATTGTAAGAATTATACCTGCAATACCAGGAAGCGTTAATACTGCACCAAGGGATGCAAGAACTCCCATAATAAAGAAAATATTTGCAATTAGTGCAATATTGGCAACTAATCCTGCATGATTATAGTAAAAAAACATATAAAGCAATACTATTACAAAGGCAATAATAAATGATATAAGGCCTGAGTTAATTGCTTCCTGGCCTAATGATGGCCCTACAATTGCTTCTTCAATTATTCTGGCTGGTGCAGGCAGCTTACCTGATTTTAAAATGTTTGCTAAATCTTTAGCTTCTTTTATATCCATTCCACCACCACTAATAGAAGACCTGCCGCCTTTTATTTCCTGGTTAACAACAGGATGCGAACGGACATAATTATCAAGTACAATGGCAATTTGTCTTCCAACATTTTCTTTGGTTAACCTGGCCCATATTTTAGCGCCTTCACCATTCATGCTTAGTGAAACCTCAGCTTTTGCCTGATCTTGTCCAAACTCGGCCCTGGCATTTGTAATTACATCACCATCTAAAGCTGATCTGCCATCTCTACTGGTGATCTTTACTGCTACTAATTCAAACCAAACTCCCTCATCGTCAATTGGTTTTGCTGACCATAAAAGCTTTAAATTCCTGGGGAATAAGGATTTAACATGTTTAAGGTTTAAGTATCTGTTTACTTTACCTGTATCTTTTTTTTGAGCAAAACCTACAGATGCTCCTGATAATAATTGACTTCCATCCCTTGAAACTCTTGGCTGAAGGACCGAAAACAGTGGATAATCTCTCATCAGGTCTTCAGGAGTGGCACCTAATGAATCAATTGCCTTTGAATCACTTTCTAACCGGTCAATTAAAGATATTTCTTCTTCAGCAGTATCTGTATCAGTAGTTTCATCAATTAAATCAGCTAAATCTGTTGATTCTGCTTTTAACTCTTCCGTCAATTCTTCTGCAACTGCTGAATCTCCAACTTCAACATCTAGTTCTCTTTTTGCATCTTCTATCTCTTTGATTTTCGTATTTGCTTCAAGCATATATTGATAGATTTCAGCATTTTCATAAGTTTCCCAGAACTCAAGTTTAGCAGTTCCCTGTAAAAGTTTCCTTACACGCTCAGGATCTTTAATTCCCGGAAGTTCAACTAGTATTCGGCTTTTTTGCTCCATGCTCTGAATATTGGGCTGAGCAACACCAAAACGGTCAATCCTGCTACGCAGAATATTAAATGAATTGTCAATTGCCCCTTCGGTTTCTTTCCGTATAACTTCAAGAACTTCGTCGTTAGTTGAATTATAATTAATCCTGTCTCTTAATTCAATTGTATTAAAAAATGCTGCCAGCCTTCCATTTGGCTCAATTTGATCAAATGCTTTACCGAAAAGGTCAACAAAGTCTTCCTGGCTATCTCTTTGTAGTTTTTTCGCAAGGTTTAATGTGTTAATAAAAGTTGTGTCTTTACTATAGTTTGCTAATGATTTAATTACATCAATAACCGAAACTTCCAGTGTAACGTTCATACCACCTTTAAGGTCAAGACCAAGATTAATTTCCCGTTCTTTACATTCAATATAAGTAAATTCACGTAACCAGATGAAATTGTAAACTGTTTTATTATCTATTGAATCAAGATAATTTTTCTCCTTGAGAAGATCGCCCTGGGCATATTCTTCAGCATCTTTTTCAATTTTACTCGTAAAATATGTAAACGAAAGTTGATATATACAAACCAGGGCTAATGCAATTGCAAATACCCTGATAAATCCTTTATTCTGCATTTGTTATGATTTTTAATTACTTATAATAATTCAGGTTAAAACAGGGCGCAAATATATTGATATTTTTTTTGAAAACACATTTTTTAGATGGGAAATACTGATGAGGTTAAACTATGTTAAATCCGCGGCCTGTGGGACGGTTTTTCTGATAATAAGTAACTTAGTTGCAATTTGTTGCCATTAGTTAGTTTATGTGCTACCTTGGCTATTCACCTAACCTGCAAACAAAAAGACATACACTTGCGGATATTAGAAATAGTTGAGTAATATATAATTGTGTGGGTTTGATGGACTAATAAATTAACTATTATTAATTCATTTTACTTTTCTAAAGTCAGTATTTTTGTTTTATAATTAATGTTTGCTTCATAGTGTAACAAGAAATCCCCGCCTAATAATCCCCATATTTTCTTTTTTGCAATTTTTTCATAGATGTTATTTAAATGCTTAAGGCTGATTAGAATTATTTCGTAATTAACTAATTCGAATCCGCCGATTTTAATACTATCTAATTTTGCCCTGTAACTATTTTCTATGGATGCATTAATACCAGATGAGATTTCTTCATTGATTTTTTCTTTTGATTGAGTATAATTGGCAAGTAAATTTTTATCGAAAACTGTTTTATTAGCCCCGGTATCAATAATAAGTAAGCCATTTTCCTTATTTGAAAAATTTGCTTTAATAAATAAATGGCAACCACTATCAGCAGTGCTAAAAATCTCAATTGGGATATTGTATTCCATATTATGTTAAATTAAAATAAGTAAGTGTAGTGTAAAAAGGTGAGTAATTAATAAATGCCACTAAATATACCTTTTTAGACTGGACTTAATATTTGAAAACATAAAGTAACTCAAATTTTAATAATTGTTTAAATTATTCATACTAATAAAAAGTGTTAAAATTTCTATATTTGGCATCAGTTTGCAATAATATAATACCTAACGCAGCGAAGCTGCAAATAAAAAAAACAAGTTTTTAAAAAGTAATATTATAAATAGTATGATACACATTAATGAATTCAATTTTGAAGATAAAAGAGTAATAATGCGAGTTGACTTTAATGTTCCGCTTAATGAAAAACACCAGATTACAGATGATACAAGAATCCGTGCAGCATTACCCAGTATAAACAAAATTCTTGACACGAATGGTTCGGTAATATTAATGTCGCATCTTGGCCGTCCCAAGGAAGGGCCGGAAGAAAAATTTTCATTAAAACATTTGGTTAGTCATTTATCAGAATTATTAAATAAACCGGTAAAATTCGCAGATGATTGTATTGGAGGTTCTGCAAACGAATTGGTGTCATCATTAAAACCCGGTGAAATTTTATTATTGGAAAATCTCCGTTTTTATAAAGGGGAAACAAAGGGAGACGAAGAATTTGCAAAAAAACTTGCTGCCTTAGCAGATGTTTATGTTAATGACGCATTTGGTACTGCACACAGAGCGCATGCTTCAACAACCATAATAGCAAATTTTTTCCCTGGAGCTAAAATGTTTGGATATCTGATAAACAGTGAACTTGATAGTATGGATACTATATTACATAGCCCTGCAAAACCATTAACAGCAATTTTAGGCGGAGCAAAGGTATCTACTAAAATTAACATCATTGAAAATCTTTTAGATAAAGTAGATAATTTAATAATTGGGGGAGGGATGACTTACACTTTTATTGCTGCAAAAGGTGGTAATATTGGTTCTTCGCTGGTAGAGAAAGATAAAAAAGATGTGGCCCTGAAGATTTTGGAAGAAGCAAATATTAAGGGAGTGAATATTTTATTACCTGTTGATAATATTGTTGCTGATAGATTTGATAATGCAGCAAATACAAATATTTGTGCGGCAGATGAGATAGAAGATGGTTGGCTGGGAGTTGATATTGGCGAAAAAACCATACAAGAATATATACAAGTGATTGAAAATTCAAAAACCATACTTTGGAATGGGCCAATGGGCGTATTTGAAATGGATAATTTTGCAAAAGGGACTATTTCAATTGCTGATGCACTTGTTAAAGCTACAGAAAAAGGCGCATTTACACTCGTTGGAGGTGGTGATTCGGTTGCTGCTATAAACAAATATAACTTGTCTGATAAGGTGAGTTATGTTTCTACAGGTGGTGGGGCAATGCTTGAATATATTGAAGGAAAAGAGCTTCCCGGAATAAAAGCTATAAGAGGATAATAAAAACCTGTAAATTCATTGTAGACCAGGCAAATCTTAAAAACCTGAGAACAAAATCTCATTTATTAAATTTCTACCGGAAAGTATTTAACAACGTGTAAAGTATAATTAATTTTTTAATTTACGAATCTTAAACACCTAACTGGCGTGCGTTTAACGAAGTGTAACGCGTGACTAATCTTTCATCTAAAATAATGATGAACGATATTCAATTTACTAATTCTTACACCCTGGTATACAAATTCACCCAAAAGCATGTTTTATAAATACTTGTGTGGTTGCATTTTATTTAGAAACCTTATAAAT
>DAOVJU010000213.1 GCA_030632095.1 Chlorobiota bacterium | reverse complement strand
TTTCCCTTTGGGCATTCCGAGGTTTTCCATATGCTTCCCCATATTTTCTTGAATTAACCCGTTAGTTCTGCAAAAATCTGTGTTGCCTCTGAAAAACCTCGAAAAGCTGTATAATAATTTTATATCGAACTCAGGTTATTAGAAGTTTAGCAAAGCTAAAAAACAAAATCAATCTGGAAAGATACTAAAACACTACCAGTAAATCTTAATTGAAAAAGAGCTACAAGATAAAGAGTTAATATAGATGGCAGATGTTATAACATACAAAGATTTTATCGTGGAAACCTGAATGTACGTCTCAAACCTGAAACCCACAAAGATGCCAGTCTAAAGGCTATTGTCAAGGGGATATCATTGAACCAGCTGATCCAGACGGCTGTTGACAATTTCCTTTCAAAAGAACGTTAAGGCCATATTGTTTTATAAAGATCTCGCAAATCAGTTGATAACATTAGAATTGCGTTAGAAACCAATCCTTCAGGAAACATAGAGTATTCTTAATCATAGATAGCCCGGTTAAGGAATTAGCCGGGTTTTTTGTGCAAAAAAGTTAAATATATTGGAAATCTGCCGGGTCGGGAAGTCTATGCTGACATGTTGCAAACATCGTCTTTGAAGAGAATAAGGAATTGAGGGTGATTTAGTGAATTAAAAAATAAAAAAGGTCCAAGTTATGCTGTCGCTAAACTTAAACCAGTTTTTTATTTTTCATAACTGTACATTCATTTTTATTTTCATTGCATACTCTACCCAATTGCTCAAATTATATTTTGGATAACGGTATAAAGGAATTAAAGGCCTGTTTAATTTGTTTTCATTTGGTGAGATAGGTATAACACCACCTAAATTATAAATCTGTTCAGCCTGGTATCTTTTCTTACCATCATTTAAAAGGAATGTATATAATTTTTCGGCAGTAAGGAATACAGGAATTTTATGTGTTTTATCCAGTTCATCAAATTCATTTGTTAATCCTGGAAGATTTTCATTGGCAGTCTTTTCCCAATTCTTGTATTTGGCCGTTTCTTTATCCTGGTAATCTTTTACCAAATTCTGAACATAGATATCTTCCAGGTGCAATCCCACTAAATTTAAATTCTTAAGGATATCCCTAAAATACCTTTCATCCTGCCCTATTCCAAAAACAAAGTTCAAATCTACCCTATCTCCATTATCTGAAAAATTAGTCGGATCACAACCTAAAACAAAGGCTTTAATTTTGTTTGGGTTGAAACAGAATGGATGCGGGTTATTCATTTTTACCTTTTTCATAGTTTTAAAATTTTCTACTCAATTTATCTGAAACTTGAAAATAATCAGGAAGTTACGAAAATTCTTAGATTATGCGGCCATGCTATTAATAAAAGTATCTACAAAGCTGACAATTTTATTAATCTAACCTGAATTCGATCTAATCATTGTGCTAGAGTATTGATATATAATAAAATATAATATAGAACTTATGATTTGGGAATACTGGAATACTGGATTATCAACAATTCGCTATGATTTTTATCCATTTTTCCAACATTCCATTATTCCATTGGCAACATTAATAAATAAAACATTGATTTATAATATATTAAATTATTCCATATGTCGAACTTATGTTAATCTAATTATATATCCTTATGTTTTCATAATAAGCATCAAATTTGCTACCTTAGAATAACTTATGAGAAATCAGGAAATTGCATAAAAAGATTGAAAATTTAAAAAAATGAGAAAGAAATATAATGTAAGGCCAGAAATAATCAAGCTTAACAGGGCGCTCAGAAGATTGGAATCAGCTACTGTGAAAAAGCATGAAGGAAATAAGAGTATTCCGCCAATTTTTATAATCGGGGCCCCCAGGGCCGGAGCAACTTTAGTTAATCAAATTATTGCATCTGCGTTTAAAATAGCTTATATAGATAATATATCGACAAAATTCTGGGAAGCACCTTCATATGGCTTAATGCTTTCAAATGAGATTACTCCTTTTGAATCAAGAGTTATAAAAAATATACTTCTTCATTTGGATTAACCGAAGAGCAAATAGGGCCTCATGAATTTGGTTATTTCTGGCAAAAATGGTTTCAGTTTAATGAATTTCAGGAATTAACTTCGGATGAATTAAACGTTATAGACAAAATAAGCTTTCAAAATCAGATATATTCAATGTGTCAATCTGTTAACCTTCCGGTTGTTTTTAAAAACACTATGTTATTAACCTTACAGATTGATTATTTATATGAAGTATTCCCTGATGCCTTATTTATTTTCTGTTTCAGGGAACCTTTATATAATGCACAATCTCTGTTACAAAGCAGGGTTAAGTATTTTGGAAATAAAGACGAATGGTTTTCAGTTAAACCTCTAAATTATAATTTAATTAAGGCGAAAAGTAACACTGAACAGGTTGTAAACCAGCTTTATACATGTAATCATAAAATAGAAAAGCTAAAGGAAAGGATGGATATCGAAAATCCGGACAAATATATAAGCATTAAGTATATGAATGTTTGCCATAATACCAACGCAGCTATTACAAAGCTTGCTAAACTATTTAAAAAGAATAATTTAGAAGTAGAACGAAAGAAATTCAGGCTTAGTCCCTTTTATTCAACAAACAGGCAAAAAGTAGATGATAAAAATTTTAAGGAATTATTGTCTTTAACTAAAAAGTATTTTTAAAGTAATCTTTATTGTTGTAGTTATTGTCAATGATAATGTGATAATTACAACTTAATCATTATCATTTTAAAAGGAACTTTTATTATAGCCTGATAATCCTGCCCGGCTTCCAGCATATCTTCATCATCTTCTTCATAATACCAGTTGATATTTACAGTGGTATCATCTATATTGTGATGAATTGATTCAAGGATTCTAAATACGTCAAAAAGATATTTTGATGAACTCGTGTTAAAATACTCTAACTGGATATTAACAATAGTTTCTGCAGGTGATTTTTTTGAATATTCTCTCATCCATGCTAAAACAGGCTTGAAAATTTCTCTAAATGGGTCTTCAGGAATAGATTTGCCTTTAATTTCAACTAATCCTTTGCTCGCATCACAATAAACACTGGGTATTTCTTCTCCTCCCTTAATGTTTAAAACTTCCATGTAAGAATATTAGTTTTTAGTTGTTTAGCTGATCAATATACAAATATATATCATAAAGGTAGAGGTTTTTCCTAATTAAAACAATGTTAATAACCTGAGTTTGATATAAAATTAAATTTACAGAATTTTATATCGAACTCAGGTTAATAGCTAAAAGCTAAGGGCCAATAGCCACTCTGGATTTGCCATATATAATCTCAATTAAAATAAGCTATACCAAGAGATTAAGAGTTTTCGTGCAAAGACTACTCATGAAATTTTTCTAATTTCAAACATAGGGGCTATTTTGATTTAAGTATGACACCTTTACCAGACCTGCCATCAACCTTAATATAAATTGGTTTTTCAGTTCTCACATGATTTACAAACCGGGTTTCTTCAATTAATTGTTGTTCTGTCAGCCAATCCCAATCTATTGAATAGTTCCCGGCAAAAGGTATTGAAAAATAGAATGTTTTAAAACTAGTTAAATTCTGGAAGAAACGGGAAGCCTGGCTCATTTCAATATAAACATTTTCAAATGTAGCTTCAATTATTGCTTTTGCACCTGAAACCTGGCCCCAAACAGCAGGTATTCCTGCAAAAGGGTCTGAAGTACCCCATCTTCCAAATCCAATCAATAAATAAGGGCGGTTTTCATCAATCATTTTTTTATTAATGGACTCAATTTCTTCAGCCATTTGTTTCGTAAATTTCGTATCAAATGTTTCTACATTAATGTACACTATATCCTGTATTGTATTAATTTCACCGTTACCCTGAACATTTTCTGAGGCAGTAAAAACATTATCATCAACTAACTCATCCTGGGAAATTCTTATTACTTTGGAAGTAACAGCCATTGGCCGTACTTGTAAAAAGCCAAATCTGTAATTACACTCACTTTCTTTATCTTTTGAAAAACTTATGGCAAATTCAATTTCCACAGGTGCATTTAAAGCCTTTTCACAAACTTTAACAAGCTTTTTCAGCAAATTATTAATAGGAACAATATTATGTACTAAAACAGGTGCAAATGTTAGTATCCGGGGCCCTTTGCTTTCCAATCCAATCTTTATACTATCTGAAGAAGAATCATAAGTTGAAACTATATGTTTTAATGAACCATCTTTCTCAGCATCTATCAATGATCTATGGATCAAATACTCATTTTCCTTAAGTGGATCAAGAATTTTAGGTTCTTCCATGCTAATTGCCCAAAAACCAGTTTGAGTATGTTCCATCATTTCATCAGGTGCCCCAAAAGGAGGGCTTATTTTGGGATATACAGGTGAATATGCCCATGTACTTCCCCCGTCGATAATTGTTTTGCCTAAACCAAGCGCCAAATTCACGGTTCCGTCTTCAGGTTTGGCTTTTCCTACAGGATAATAATTATATGAACGTGCAATGCCCGAAATTTCAGGATAGAAGCTATCATTAAAACGAGTGCCAATTACTTCCTGTATCATAACAGCCATTTTTTCTTCTTCAATCTTATGTTTTGTTGCCTTCATATAATCTTTTGCTGCTTTGAAATATGTTGACGCATAAATGTATTTAACTGCTATAACCAGGTTTTTAAAGCGTGTATCTAAACCTGGTTGATTATTAGAGATCATTTTAGTGCTGTAAATACCTGAAAATGGTTCATACATATTATCTTCAAGTAAACTTGATGAGCGAATGGTCAATGGATCATTAAAACTTGATATTATTGTTTTCAAATCGCTAAGTATCTCATCAGGTAGTTGAGCATCCAGAAATGCTTGTGCTATCTTATTGTCTGAAGTTTCCGAAAAAGCAATGTCATGTAGTTCATTATCTTTTATGAATGCATCAAAAACATCAGTACGTATAATTATCAGTTTCGGGATACCAATTTCTGTATTATGAAATTCTTCAGTATTGACCTCACTTATTATAACATCATTTATAAATGTCAATCCCTTGGCTTTGCCTCCTTCAGAACCATTTCCTATATAACTAATCTGATTTTCTGATTTAAAAAAATTCTTATCAAACTGAATAAGTTTTTTTGTATTTGAACCTGTCATATCGTTTTTATTTTATGGTTAGATTATATAATTTACTTGTAATAATACAATATTTCTTGTCTGTACTTTAATAATGTTTCTGTTTAAATTATCAAGCATTATTATGCTATAAATTTAAATTAACCTTAAACAAATCACAAAACAATTTATATGTTTTATTAAATGTTATTAACATAAAAATTAATTTTGCTACTTTTAAAATGTTCTTTAATAGAAACATTTAAACATTTTCAATAATTAATCCGAAATAAAAATTATTCTTAATATGAAAAAAAGAATTTTATGTCTGGGTTTCGTTTTTATATCCTTTTGTGTTTTAGCTAATGATCCTATAAAATTAATAAAAAATGCAGGTGGTTTAAAAGAATATCCAAACGCAAATTACCTTGTTGTTTTTGACAGCACAGTTGTTAATGTTAGAGAAAGTGGATTAAGCTATAATAATGTCCACAAGCTTATCAAGGTATTAAACAGCAATGGAGCAAAAATGCTGAATCATTTGAAATTTGATTATGATCCATTATCGGCTTACGTAGAAGTGAAAGAGGTAATCATTTACCGAAAAGATGGAAGTACAGAGCCTTTAAACATGGAAGAAGTTTATGATTATCCTGCTCCTGCAAGGGGAATATACTGGGGAGCAAGGCAAAAAATGGTAAATATAGGCAGGCTGGAACCCGGTGATGCTATTGAATTTAAAATGTTTAAGAAAGGATTTACATATGCATTATTATATCAGGATGAGGAGGATGACTCAAGATATATTCCGCCTATGAAAGGGCATTTTTATGATATTATTGAATTCTGGTATCCGGAACCTGTGCTTGAAAAAGTATATAAGGTGAAAATACCTGGATCAAAAAAGCTTAGATATAAATTTTTTCATGGTGAAGTTGATATGAGGACCAAAGACCTTAGTGATAAAAAATTATACGTTTTTACAAAGAAAAACATGATGCCAATTGAACGGGAACCTGGAATGGTTGCTTATTCTGATATTGCCCCAAAATTATTAGTCACAACTAGTCAGGACTGGGAATCAAAATCTTTATGGTTTTATGGGGTGAATGAAGATTATGGCAGTTTTGAAACAACTCCGGAAATTGATGAGAAAGTATCAGATATTGTAAAAGGTGCAAAAAGCGAGATGGACAGTATATCGCGGCTA
>DAOVJU010000534.1 GCA_030632095.1 Chlorobiota bacterium | reverse complement strand
TCCCTTTGAATCGGTATGACCAATAACTTCAAGATATAGTGACGGGTTTTTAGTCATTAGTGCACTTAATTTTTCTAATTCAATTTGTGAGTTTCTTGCCATGGAGAAATCGTTATAATCAAAAAATACACTTTTTATCGCGAAATATTCACCAGAGCTAACTTCAATTGGAACCATATCAATATTTACTTCAGCAGTTTTTCTATTATAATCGACTGGGATATTTACAATTGTTGAGTTTTCTTCGTATCCGTTTCCTGAAAAAACAAGGCGGTAATTGCCCGGATTTACTATGTAAGAAAATAATCCCGAATTATCGGGTACAACACTTGCAACTGTTTCATTATTTGATGTATTAATAATATTGACATTAAAACCATTATATTCTTCTTTATTGTCCTGCAAATTGATTTTACCGGTTAGTGTTATTTCAGGAATACCATACACAACTGTCCCTGTTCTTGAAGTTGTAACTTTAATATCAGTAGTTAAAGTATCTTTAACAGTCTCAGCAACTTCAATTGTTTCGGTTTCTGCAATTATACTGTCGGTTTTTTCAACAATGGCTAAATCATCATTTAATTCATCCATTTTATCTTCAGCTTCAACTATCATTTCTTCATCAAGTAATGGCTGAATTTTTATTTTAAATATGTCTTTATTACTCATTGTTTCGTCTGTATACATTGCCATATAGGCATACTCGTCGTTTATCGGATAGTAACCCATATCATCATCAAGTGTATTTACAGGATATCCAAGGTTTAATGGTTCTGACCATGTTCCGTTCTCCTGCAAAGTTGATGAAAATACATCATAGCCTCCCATGCTATGATGCCCTTCTGAACTAAAATATAAAGTATTATTTTCTTCTAAAAAGAATGGTGTTTCTTCATCAAATTGAGTATTAATTGAGGGCCCAAGATTAACAGGAATTTCCCAGTTCCCTTTAGCATTTTTTATGCTTTTATAAATATCTTTTACTCCAAATCCACCTGCTCTGTCACTAATAAAATACATGGTTTTGCCATCACTGGTAATCATTGCACTCCTGTCGTTCGATCTTGAATTTATGTTTTTATGAAGTTTACTAATCTCAGACCATTTTGAGCCAACTTTATTGGATTCATAAACATTAAAAATCCCGAAATCATCAAAATTTATCAATATATGATTTCCATCATCTGAAATATATGATGAAGTACCATATTCATCAGCATATATTTTTTTACTTATATTTTTTGGTTTTGACCAGCCTGATTCAGTCTTGAATGTTTGAAAAATATAATTAACCATGATATCTTCATTTACTTCCCTGTCAGTTATTTTAGACATACGTGAGAAGATCATCATGTTTTCATATTTATTAATTGCCGGGTTAAATTCTTCATATTTTGTGTTTATTTCTCCATTTATTTTTTCCTTTATAACCTTAACCGGATGTTCCATTAATTCAAAAGCATTGTTACAGCTTTGTATTTGTAAATCAACATATTCAATAAAATATACTTCGCTTACATCTAATAATGCTCTGTATTTTTTAAGTGTTTCAATTGCTTTTTCTAAATTCCCATTCAAACGGTAAGCTTTTCCTAAATAAAAAATTGCTTCTTCGGGCGCGTGCTTTTCCTTGTAAGATCCTTCTTTGTATGAAGGAGTAACATTGGTTGCTGCCCTTTCAAGATAAGTAATTGCGTCATCATATTTTCCAGGCATTTTTAGATAACATACGCCTATTGTATAATTAATATTGGAATTAAGTGGTTCAATGCTAATAAGTTCAAGGTACTTAGGCAGGGCGTTTAGATAGTCACCATACAAAAAATATGATTCAGCTTCAATATAAAGTTTTTTGAATGATTTGTCCTGTGATAATGAATCATTAATTACTATTAAATTAATAGCAACCAATAACAAAATAATACGTTTCATGTTAGAAAAAAGTTTACTTGTTGGCTCATTCATAATTCTATAAAACTTTTTAATTCATAGAAATATGATCTTTGTTAAAGCTTCTAAATTTAAGAATTAATTGATTTTTATGGCTAAGTTGTTGATAAATATACCGATAATGTTAGTAGCTTTTAATTTGAATGAAATCAAATTAAAAAATGTCATTAGCAGCCTGTCGAAGTTTTTATTAAAAAATGACAAATTTTCTTAATTCAACCGACAATGAATCTTTAATAATAAATCTCAAATCAGATAACTCTATTCACATCAAAACTTTCAAGATGATCTGCAAGTTTCTTCAGAAACATTCCACCCAGTGCACCATCAACTACCCGGTGGTCATACGATAATGATAATATCATTTTATATCTTATTCCAATTGCATCTCCATTTGGCGTTTCAATTACAGCCGGTTTTTTAACTATTGCACCTAAGCCTAATATAGCAACCTCAGGTTGATTTATTATTGGTGATCCTGTTAAATTACCAAAAGTCCCAAAATTAGTTATCGTGAAAGTTCCGCCCATGATTTCATCGGGTAATAGGTTATTGTTACGGGCTCTGGATGCCAAGTCATTAACAGCTTTCGCCATTCCGATTAAATTCTTTTGATCAGCATTTTTTATTACAGGGACAATTAAATTTCCGTTTGGAAGAGCTGTGGCCATGCCAATATTTATGTTTTTTCTGACTATTATTTTATATCCATCAACCGAAACATTGACCATTGGTAATTCTTTTAGAATTTTAGCTGCAGCTTCAAAAAAGATAGGGGTGTAGGTAAGTTTTTCGTTTTCAAGTTTCAGAAATTCATCTTT
>DAOVJU010000487.1 GCA_030632095.1 Chlorobiota bacterium | reverse complement strand
TAATTCTTGATGCAACAGCAATTTCAATCTCTGATTGTTTTGTTTTTGACATAATCCAGGAATAATTATCTTCATAACCTTCTGTTACATCGGTCAAATGATCCTGGTTCAGTTCACGGTATCTTCTAACTCCATCATTTATAATATTACCGTCGAGTTCACTTTTAAAGTTTAATTTGTTAGAATAGTTTAAGGGAGTAATACTATATCTGATTGCCGCTAAATGCGGATTGTGCATACTGACTATTCGCTGCGATTCAATTTTCGTTTCATTACCATTTTCATCCCGAACGATAAGCAGCCTGGTAAGTAAACCGTTTTTTAAGTTTAGATTTCGTTTAAAATCAAGAATTTCTGTATTATTAATGTCAAACCATTTCCCGGAGTCAATCATAAAGGTAATAGGCAACCAGTTTGGACAATTCACAAAATCTTCGTTTTCAATCATCCGGTCACCAACTTTCGATTCCATGCGGTTATAGAGACCGGCAATATACGTTCCCGGATAATTGAAATCACCGGCACAATTTTCTTCAAAAACACCTCTTGTCCCGAAATAACCATTTCCAACAGTCAGTAAAGATTCCCGGGTTTTTTCCTTTTCAGGGACATAATCGTGATAAGTTATATTCCAGTTATTTTCTGATAATTGATTTTTAAACCAGTTTTCAATTTCATTTAAGCCGAATTCTTCAATGTCAGTTACAACAACATCAGCCCCATTGATTAGCAATTCACGTTCGTTTTCTTCCCGTGCCAGTCCCAGCACTAAACCAAAATTCCCGTTTCTGCCAGCCTGAACGCCAGAAACTGCATCTTCAACTACTACAGCCTTGTTGTATTTTATGCCTAAATTGTCGCATGCAACTGTAAAAATATCAGCTTCTGGTTTTCCTTCAAGGCCTAATTCTACAGAAACAACTCCGTCAACCCTTGTTTCAACCAGGTGTTCAAGATTTGCTGCTTTTAAAACATTTTCGCAGTTTTTACTTGATGAAGCAACTCCAATTCGCAATCCTTTTTCTTTCATTTGCTTCATCAATTTCACTGTTGATTCAAAAATTTCAACTCCTTCTTCACCAAGAACCTGGTTAAAAGCTTCATTTTTACGGTTTCCCAATCCACAAACTGTTTCTTTGGTGGTTTCATCAGTTGTATCACCAAAAGGGATTTCAATCTTTCGTGATTTCAGAAAATCCTCAACTCCCTTATAACGTGGTTTGCCGTCTACATATAAGAGATAATCTCCAGTATGAGTAAACTCTTCGAATGGTTCATTATATTTTTCTTCACGCAGATGCAGATATTCATCAAACATCTTTTTCCATGCCCTGCTATGTACCGAAGCAGTTTTTGTAATAACACCATCAAGATCGAATATTACACCATCAAAACTAAACTTCTTCATTTTCTGTTTCACTTGTTTTTAAATTGTAATACTTTAATTTTTTATATAATTCTTAAATCTATATTCATCAATCTGTTTTAATCCAGTGATACTGGAAAGATGATAAGATTAATTTCCCATCTTCATTTATATTTAATTCCTGGCCTAAAAGATCTGATGTGTTTATTGATATACTTATAATGGAAAGATCAATTGCAACCTCCTGATCAGATAAATTATTGATTATTAAAATGTTTGTATCCTGGTATTTTCGGTAATATGATAGAATTTTATTTATGCTTTTACCGTTGTCATGTACAAAATTTATCCAGTTTAATTCACCCCTTCCAAAATTCTTAAACTGATTTCTTACTTTAATTTGTTTTGAAATTTGCTGATAGACTTTTGATTCAAAACTCTTCTTGTCACCAAGTCTGGTGTTAAGTTCTTGCCAGTCGATTCTTCCCCGCACCAGAAAGCGCGTATCATTTTTACCAGTAAGTTTGATTTGTTCTTCATAATATTCTTCATCATTTGTTTTTCCAAATTCATCTCCATAATAAACTACCGGTGTACCAGGTAATGTTAACATTACTGAATATGCCAGTCCGATTTTTTGTGGATTTCTTCCCATTAATTCTGCCAACCTTGCTGAAATACCTTCTCCTAATCTGAAATCCCATTTGGGATCATGGCAATATGTTTCATGTATGTATTTGCGGTCTTCTTCGGTAACATATATCAATTCAAGGCTAAGTTCATCATGACACCTGAGAAAAGTAAACCATTGGCTTCCTTTGGGTATTTCGGGTGTAACTGTTGTGCTTAATGTGTGCTTAATTGGTTCTGAAGAATTCTGGCCGATAGCTTTAAACATTTGTGGCATTAACGGGAAATGATATCCGGCATGGCATTCATCGGAATCACCGAAGTATTTCACTACTTCATGTGGTTTCTGACATGCTTCAGCCAATAGAAGTGTTCCGGGTTTTACATGATCTAATACCGCTCTGAAAAACTTAACTATTGTATGCGTTTTTGGCAGATTTTCGCAACTTGTTCCTTCTTCCTTCCACAGATAAGGGATAGCATCAGCTCTGAATCCATCAACTCCATTTTTAAGCCAGAATAGTAAATTTCTGCTCATTTCGAGAAGAACATTCGGGTTGCGATAATTTAGATCAGGCTGGAATTCAAAGAAACGATGAAAAAAGTACCAGTCACCATCTTTTTCCCAGTTACTCGGACACATTCCTTTAAAAAGCAAACGTGCTTCTTTATATTTTTCAGTATCCTTGCTCCAAATAAAATAGTCACGGTAAGAATTATCTTCCGATTTTCTTGCTTCCCTGAACCATTTATGTTGATCGGATGCGTGATTTATTGCAATGTCAAATATTACACGAATTCCCATTTTCTTAGCTGTGGTAAGGAAACTTTTAAAAACATTTAATTGTTTTTCTTCAGAACTTCCTTTTTTCAAACCTATCAGATTCTCTCTTATTTTCGTGTAATTGCTAATGTCAAATCCTGCGTCTTTCATTGGAGAATCAAGAATAGGAAGTAACCATAAACAATTCACGCCCAGGTTTTGCAGATAATCTAATTTTTCTTCAAGCCCTTTAAAATTGTTATTGAAAAGATCAACATATAATGAATACACAACAGCATCTTTGTACCAGTCAGATTCTTTTGGCTGAGTTTTTATTTCATTTTTTATTTTATCAATTTCCTGTAAAAAACTATCTAATAAGTCAAGAGGTTGATTTTTATATAATTCGTTCCAGTACTTTTTTAATATTTCTGCTGTATTTTGCATATTGAGATTTGTTTTAACTATTT
>DAOVJU010000223.1 GCA_030632095.1 Chlorobiota bacterium | reverse complement strand
GATGCCAAAAACTGCTCCCACAACAAATAAAAAATTATGTACATTATGCACAAAATGTATTCAGGTTTGCCCTACCGGAGCAATAACGAAAGATGGTTGCATCATAAAAACGGATAAAAATAAATGTATAGTATGCTATGAATGTATTAAAACATGTCCCGTAGAAGCAAGGGAAATGAAAAACATATTGTTTAAACAGGTAAATAAAAAATTATATCGTACTTGCAAAGAAAGAAAAGAACCCGAGATATATTTTTGATATAAATATTTTATATTTTGCTATTATGCCGAATACATTCTATAACAAAGGAAATAAATTTGTGAATTTATGATTGAAAATAAAGAAAAACAATAATGTAGGAATGCATAACTACAATAAAAGAAACAACTTAACGGTTTAATAAGTTGGCGTTGTGAAATGCTCTCCGGAAATTTATTACTAATATTGTGTACCATAAATGCATAACAGAGAAAGTTGGAATGAATTAGCAACTTTTCATGTTAAATCAAAATTTTATGATTTAAGATAACTATGAAAGTAGTTTGCAAATCCTTTCCCGAATTTAATAATATGTCACCACCCATTTTTAACATTATTTGTTTGCTCAAACTTAATCCAATACCAGAACCGCCCTCTTTTGTGGTATAAAACGGAACAAAAATCTGCTCTCTTATTTCAGGTGGTATTGTTGGTCCGTTGTTTGAAATTTTAATTTTTACAGTATTACCGGTTTGAACCAGGTCGATAATCATCTTTGGATTATCAGTATTTTCTAATATGAGTGCCTCCAACGCATTTTTCAATAAGTTTATGATTACTTGCGACAATAGTTTTTCATCTGTAAAAAACATAAGATTTTTTGGGATTGATTTTTCCGTTTTTATTGTATTAAACCCAGGATATGCACTGGCAGCCATCAGGTTGTTCTCAATTAATGCTGATAGGTTCACTTCTTTAAATTTAGGCTCGGGGAGTTTTGTGAATTTCCTGTAGTTTTCAACAAAATTTATTAATCCAAGGCCTTGTTCTTCAATTACCTTAAGGCCTTTTATAGTATTTGCAATGGTTTTAGGCTCAACTTCTTCAATGTTAATTGTTTTGTCGCCTTTTTTAAAATATCCTGAAATAACCTGCGATATGGTAGTGATGGGAGCAATATTATTCATGATTTCATGTGATAGGGTATGGGTTAGTTTTATCCAGGCATCCACTTCACGATTATCCAGTTCTTTGGTAATATCACTTACAGCCACCAGTTTTATTCTTTCTTTCTTAGTTTTTATTTCCGATAGCTTGAACAAAAGCTTTTGTCCGTATTGATTTTCAAAAATAGCCGATTGCAGATTTGCGTTTTGAATAGGCTGCATTATAAAACCCGGCAATGCTTTATCAATAGCTATTAATACATTTATATGGTGATAATTGTTTAGTTTGGTTAATTTCACGGCAGCCGGATTAATATTAATCACCCTTCCTTTATCGTTAATTGAAAAAAGCCCGGTAGTTGATTGGCTAATTATCGAACGATAATATTGCTCCTGAGTATTAATTTCTAATTTGGTTTGCCTGAAAAGTTCGTTTAGTCTGTCCATTCCCATATAAACATCATCAATGGCTTTGTTACCTGTTTTTGAAGGAACTTTAAGCGTAGTATCTTCATTTTCAATACCCAATAAAAAGAAAGATATCCATTTGTTTATATTATTAAAATACTTGATAATATTAATAATTGTAACTGTCAATAACAGTAGTACCACAATACACAAAATATACGCTTGTTTTTCAAAATATAAAAATGTTCCAACTACTGCAAGCATTATAATGATTGCCAATCTTAATAAAATTGCTTTGTAAAAATGTTTATATCTCATATTTCTTTAATTTATTGTAAAGAGTTGGACGGGTAATGCCAAGATTCTTTGCTACTTTACTCATATTACCTTTTTCCTTTTCTATACTGGCGAGTATCATTTCTTTCTCCATTTCTTCAATAGTTTTAATGCGAGAATTACTCTTTTGGGTTTGATTAATGATACTTAATGTAAAGCTATCTTCATTAATGACTTTATTATTAGCGAGAATTACTGCCTTTTCAATACAATGCTGTAATTCCCTTACATTTCCAGGCCAGTTGTATTTAAGGAGTTTATTCATTGCATTTTGATTAATTTTAAGTCCGTGTTTTTCATATCTTTTTGCGTATTTGTTCAGATAAAATTCAGCAAGTAACAGTATGTCGTTTCCTCGTTCTCTTAAAGGTGGCAATTCAATAGTGATGGTATTAATCCGGTAAAGTAAATCTTCACGAAAAAGACCATCAGAAATCATTGCACTTATATTCTTATTTGTTGCTGATATTAGCCTGATATCAATAGGTATTTGGGTGTTGCTGCCTACTTTTATGATGGTCCTGTTTTGCAAAGCTGCAAGTATTTTAGCCTGAAGAGATAACGACAGGTTTCCAATCTCATCAAGGAAAAGAGTTCCCTTATTAGCTCTTTCAAATTTTCCTGTACGATCTTCTTTTGCATCGGTAAAAGAACCTTTTGTATGACCAAAAAGTTCGCTTTCGAATAGTGTTTCACTAATAGCGCCCATATCAACACTTAGCATTATTTCATTATTTCTCTTTGAATAATAATGTATTTCGCGGGCGATGAGTTCTTTTCCTGTGCCATTTTCACCAGTGATAAAAATATTGGCATTTGTAACGGCAACCTTTTTAACCATTTCCATCACCTGTTTCATAGGCTCCGATTGTCCAATAAGCATTTGTACGGCAGGCTTAAGCTCTTGCTTTAAATTGTCGGTAGTTTTACGTAGTGAGGCAGTTTCCAACTTGCTTTTCCTTAGTCGTAACGAGGCATGCAATGTACTTATCAGTTTATTGTTATCCCATGGTTTTAAAATAAAATCGAATGCCCCCTTTTTTACAGCAGTCACGGCTAACTCAATATCGCCATAAGCAGTAATCATAATCACACTAATTGATGGATCGTAACACAGGATTTGGTTAAGCCAATAGATACCTTCGTTACCTGTATTGATGCCTGCTTTGAAATTCATGTCAAGCAATACCACATCTATGCTGTGTTGTTGAATTGTAGAAATTAAACTGTTTGGGTTTTTTAGAGGAAAAATCTTGTTGAATTCTGTTTGAAGCAACATCTCAAGCGCAACAAGTACGCTTTGGTTATCGTCAACGATGAGTATTTTACCTTTCATACTTTTTATGGATATTATTCAATCTAATAACTATTATTTTACGAAAGTAAATAATTGTAAATAAAATAAACACTTAGTGTAAAATATATTTACACATTTTTTTGACCGGAAATAAGTATTGTGTTTCTATAATACTGATATACAGTTTTTTAATGATCATGGCATAAGGATTGAATAATCATTGGCAGATTGAACAAATTTATTAAATGAAGAAAATACAATTCAATAAAAATTTAGCAACAATTAATGAGAAAACGAGTGTTATATCAGGATTTAAAATGATCATTTCCCTGGTAATGATTATCGGTTTTGCTTTTTCTGTAAAAGCTCAGAAAACCTGGGATCTCACAAAGTGTATAAATTATGCATTGGAAAATAATATCGATCTTAATCAAAAATATAATCAAATTGAAATCCAGCAATTTAATCTTTTAGAAAGTAAGGCAAACCTATAGCCTGATTTGAATATAGGAATTACTATAAATATGAATTATGGTAGAAATATTGATGGGAATACCAATGCTATCAATTATGATAAAACATTAGGAAATAACTATTGGATCAATTCATCAATTAGTATATTTCAGGGATTGGTTAAATCTAATACTATCAGGTTTAATAAATATTTGCTTTCAGCCAATAAAGAAGAAGCTGTAATAACTAAAAACAGATTGATATTTAATGTGTTAATATCTTATTATACAGTAGAATATAGCATAGGCTTGAAAAATGTTGCTCAAAGTCAGGGAGCACTCTCTAAAATGCAATTTGAACGAATGAAAAGACTTGTTGATGTGGGTAAAGAATCACCTATTACAGTTCAGGAATTAAAAAGCCAATGGGCTAATGATAAGTTAAGTCTTACGCGTGCTAAAAATAATATGAGCAAAACCATACTGGATTTAAAACAGTTGTTAAGACTGAATGTAAATCAGGCTTTTGAAATAGATACATTAAATATGGTATCTGTTATTGCTACTTCCTTACCAAATATCGATTCCATATATAATACTGCGGTAAATATACTGCCCGAGATAAAACAAAAGGAATATCTACTTAATGCATCCAAAAAAGATTTGGCAATGGCTAAAGGAGGTATTTCACCCAGGATTTATCTTGCAGCCGGTTTTAATACAAATTATTTCGATGGAGATGATTCAAACTATAAAACTCAAATTAACAATAATCAAAACCAATGGGTAAATATGGGAATAAGTATTCCAATATTCAACGGGGCATCGGTATATAGCAAAGTAAAAAGAAAGATAATTGCAGTTCAGGATAAAGAACTTGAACTGGAAAAACAAAAAGATGTTCTCTATACCGAAATATGGAGTGCCGTTGACGATAGAAACTCAGCCGAAAAAGAATATCTATCAGCGGTTGAATTACAGGAGTATAGTGAATTAGCATTTCTAAACGTGTCGAAGAAAATGGAAAAAGGACTGGCAAGTGCTACGGATTATGAAGCAGCAAAACAGCGTTTTGTAACCGCCGAAGCAGCTCTGCTAAAAACAAAATTAATATATATAATGCGTAAACAAATGCTTGAATTTTATAAAACCGGTAACTGGAGTCATTTATACAATTAATTATTTTTATGAAAAACAAATAGAGACTTTGAGTTATAAACTAAAAAACACAAAGGTTCCATATGAACCAAAATATAAAATAGATAATTAAAATAATGGATATACCAAGAGTAAAGAAAAAAGGAATAAAAAAGAAACACATTTATATAGCTGGTGGAATCATACTATTTTCTCTGCTAATATATCAGGCTTTTTTTTCTGAAAATATGCCAACTTTAAATGTGGATATCGAAAAGTTAAGCATTGAAACGGTGTCAGAAGGTATTTTTCATGATTACATAACTGTAACCGGAAATGTGGAACCCATTGCAACCATATACTTAGATGCGCGGGAAGGCGGACGAGTAGAAGAAAAAGTTATAGAAGAAGGGGGAATGGTTAAAAAAGGGGATGTGATCCTTCGCCTGAGTAATCCGGATTTAAGCTTAAGTATATTAAACAGCGAAGCCCAACTAGCCGAAAAAAGCAATTTTTTACGTAACACGATGGTAATTATGGAGCAGGAAAAACTTCAGATTAAACGTGAACTACTAAACCTTGAATTTGATATTAAGCGTAAAAAAAGAGCATATGGGCAAAATGAGTCGCTTTATAATGATGATTTAATTTCACAAGAGGAATTCCTGAAATCGGAGGAAGACTATCAATTTGCCCAACGCAGCTATGAACTCTATTTGGAACGCCAGAAGCAAGATTCTATTTACCGTAATATTCAGATAAAGCAGATGGAAGACAATCTTCGTAACATGGATTTAAACCTAAAATTGGTACGCCAACGCCAGGATAATCTAAATGTGATGGCACCGGTAGATGGGCAACTTACTACTATGGATGCAGAGTTAGGGCAATCAATATCTAAAGGAGGAAGGATAGGGCAAATCCATATACTGACTTCTTTTAAAGTAGTAGCTCAAATTGATGAGCATTATATAGATAAAGTAAAGATTGGCTTAACAGCTATATTAGAACGCCAGAGATATGAATATCAACTAAAAATCAGAAAAGTTTTGCCCGATGTGCGCAATGGTCGTTTTGCAGTGGAAATGATTTTCGACAAAGATACACCCGATAATATGCGTACCGGTCAAACCTATTACACCCGTTTGCAGTTGGGTAGCCCTGAAGAATCGATGTTATTGCCGCGAGGCAGCTTTTTTCAGGAAACCGGTGGACAGTGGATATTTGTAGTGTCTGCTGATGGGAAATCTGCTGAAAAGCGAAAAATAATAATAGGCAGGCAAAATCCCCAATATTACGAATTGCTTGAAGGCTTACAGCCTGGTGAAAAAATAATT
>DAOVJU010000293.1 GCA_030632095.1 Chlorobiota bacterium | reverse complement strand
ATATATGCTTATATTGATAATCAATTTCACAGGGAAAGGACTGAAGAGAAAGTAAAGGAAGAAGGACTGACAAAAGGTGAATTAAGAAAAATGTCGAAAAAAGAGTTTTTAGAATTAGATAAAGAAAGAATTACTGCTTATTTAAAAAAACATCAATTCCCAAAAGAATATAGTACAGAACAAGTAATTGAAATGATAGAAACCGGCCAAATTCTTCCAATATCACTGGTTAACTTCATTTATGATGCAAATGCAGCCTTATTTGATACACCCGTTATTGGTGCCGAAGTTTACAAATCTACAGATGGTGGCAAAACATGGCTAAAAACTCATGAAGATTACCTGGATGATATTATGTATTCATATGGATATTACTTTGGAGAGATCCGGGTTTCACCATTTGATGAAAACAAAATTTACATTATGGGTGTCCCGATTTTAAAATCTGTAGATGGAGGAAAATCATTTGAATCAATTAATGGTGAAAACGTTCATCCTGACCATCATGCACTTTGGATTGATCCTGAAAAAGAAGGCCACCTGATTAATGGCAATGATGGTGGAATTAATATAAGCTATGATGATGGTGAAACATGGTACAAAGCAAATACTCCGGCAGTTGGACAATTCTATTCAGTGAATTATGACATGGAGAAACCATATAACGTTTATGGAGGGCTACAGGATAACGGGGTCTGGTTTGGTCCTTCAAACTATGAAGAAGGCATAGACTGGCAATCGACCGGACATTATCCTTACAAAAATCTTATTGGCGGAGATGGTATGCAAGTTGAAATCGATTCAAGAGATAATAATACGATCTATACCGGATATCAATTTGGGAATTATTACCGCATTGACAGAACTACCGGACAAAAACAAAGAATAAAACCAAGTCATAAATTAGGAGAAAAACCATTACGGTTTAATTGGCAAACTCCTGTACATTTATCAAAACATAATGAAGATATTCTTTATTTCGGATCAAACAAGTTTCACCGATCAATGGATAAGGGAGAGTATTTTGAAACACTTTCAGATGATCTTACAAAGGGAAAGAAAAAGGGAGACATTGCTTACGGAACCATTACAACAATTGATGAATCGCCTCTAAGATTCGGATTAATTTATGTTGGAAGCGACGATGGATTAATTCATAAATCAACGGATGGCGGATACAGTTGGGAAAATATTACCGGAAACTTACCTGAGAATCTATGGGTAAGCAGAGTAGTTGCATCAACTCATAACGAAAAAGTTGTTTTTGCTTCATTAAATGGATATCGTTGGGATAATTTTAAAGCACATTTGTTCCGTTCAACTGATTATGGTAAAACTTGGGCCAGGATTGGGCTGGATTTACCATACGAACCAGTAAATGTTGTTAAGGAAGATCCGGCTAACCAGAATATCCTGTATGTTGGAACAGATCATGGACTTTATGTTTCACTTGACTGGGGAGAAAGTTTTATGGCAATGAACAACGGATTACCCGCAGCTCCTGTTCATGATCTTGTTGTACATCCACGTGACAGAGATTTAATTGTTGGTACGCATGGCCGGTCAATTTATATTGCTGATGTTTCAGAAATGCAAATGTTAACCGATAGTGTTTACGAAAAAGATATTTATATATATGATTTTGACTCAATCATCTGTTCATCTGATTGGGGTAATGCAAATTGGAGTAAATGGTTTGGATATCAAATTCCTGAAACCAAAATATCATATTATTCAAACATAGCAGATAGTATTTCTTTTTCATTATTTGACACTAACGAGATGTTATTATTTGACACTTTATCTGTCGCAAAAACAGGGTTAAATTTTATAAAATATGAGCTTACAATAAATCCTGAATTAGCTGAATCGTATGAAGCATCCTTAAACGAAGATTCAGATGACAAAATTGAAGTGAAAAAAGCAGATAATGGAAAGTTTTATCTGAAACCTAGTGAATATATAGTTAAATTGAGAATTGTAAATTATGAGGTGAAAAAAAATCTGGTTATACAAGAGGATAGATAGTTTCTGAACGAAAATGCTGTAAGCTACTTTATGTGTATATTAGCTGATGTTTTTCTTTTTGAATAATTAGCTGAATTCTCATGTTTTTAAAGTATAATGCAGGATATAGGATTTCCGTTCAAACACTAGATATCATCAATTAACAACAACATTTTGTAACATTTCACAACATAATTCCGTCATAACTTTATAAGATTTCGCAAATTACTTTTTATAAACTAAAACCTGAGGAAATGAAATTCATGAAATTAAAACTAATCCAGCCGGTGAGTCTGCTAATGCTTACTATGATACTTGTTTCATGCACTTTTGAGTATAAATCAAATGATCATGATAATGAAAGCAGGAAGGCAAAGAAAAAATATGGTAAAGATGTTGAAATAACCAAACAGGAAAGCCAGGAAAAAATTGATGGTCAAATTATGCAGATCAGCAATAAATCCATCAAAAAAGCAAATGCTGCTTTTGTTGATGCTACCATAAAAGTCAGGCATGGGAAATTCTATATAAATGATGGTGCGAAAAACTTTGTTGATGCCGAATTCATTTATGATAAGTATGAATTGAAACCCATCATGGAATACAGTGAAAACAAAGACAGGGGCGATTTATATATAAAACTTAGCAGTGACAAAGATGGTGATATAAATATAGATACCGACAATGATGAAACAAAATGCCTGGTTGAACTAAGCAATGAAGTCCCTATGGATTTAAGAATTGAATTTGGCGCCGGCTACGGTAAGTTTAATTTAAATGAATTACAATTGGAGGATTTAAAACTAAGCTTGGGTGCAGGAGAGTTTGATATAAATCTTGCAAATTCCTCTGTAAGAGAAATTGATATAGAGGTAGGTGTTGGATCAGTTGAATTGGATTTATCAGGAAAACGAAAAAGCGATCTTTATGCTGAAATTCTTGGAGGTATTGGAGAATTAGATATTAAATTACCTGTGAATATTGGTGTAAAAGTTGAGGTAATAGGAATACTGGGAGATATTGATGCTCACGGATTTAAAAAGCGTAACAGGATTTACACCAATGAAGCCTATGGAAATACTGACCAAACAATTGAAATTGAAGTAAAAGCCGGATTAGGTAGTGTAAATTTGATACTCGTTGAATAATAAAACCATTTATTCTGATCTCTGTATTATGTTATGTTTAATTGGGGGTAAAATAAAAAATAAAAAATTATTTTCCGTGACAATACTTATACTTCTTCCCACTTCCGCAGGGACAAGGTTCATTCCTTCCCACCTTCTTACTTGACATTGCGGGCTTCGACCTATTAATTTCATCAACATAGTCAATCATCTTGACCGATGGAGTTCTAAAAGAGAAAACTGTTTTTCCGCTAACATTAGTGATTGAGAAATCACCCAAAGTAATAATATCCATCCCGATGAGCATATCTGCATTTCCAGCAATTTGTGGTACTTCCGCGACCCTGATGCCATCCACGCGGACTTTGTGAGGAAGTATAAAAGTGACAAAATAAGTATCAGCATTTTTTTTAGATCCAGCAACCCCGTGTAAATTAGTTTTTCCAGATGCAATTAGTCCAAGTTTCTTAACAACAGTAGGGGTAATTACAGATGATGTTGCACCTGTATCCCAAATGGCTACAAATTTTTCAACCTTTGGTTTTTGTCCTGGAATTGGCTGAAATACAGAAACCTCTGTTTGCAGTACGTTAAGGCGGCCGTCGGCTTTCGATGTAAATGCAGATATATTAGCAACACTTCCTTTAGCCATACGTGCGGAGATTAATTAAACACGACCCTTGAATGAAATGTAGCCGTATGACTTTCTTCTCCGGGCATACAGTGTTGAATTAGAAAAGTTCCAAGTTTGTGCTTTTTCAGCGTTTCATTATAGGCATCCATTTCGGTATTATACGCACCAATGACAGTTTGGCTCTTAATGACAATGAACTTGCCATCATACTTTTTAACCAATTCATCTTGGTTATCCAAGTAATATTTGAACTCCTTTTCAAGCATTTTGAGTTAATTGGACTACAAAGTTACGATAAAAACCCCAACTAAGCATAATAACAGCTAAAAGAATCCGGAAATTTACATCCGGATTCTTCTATTCAGGTATTTTCTCCGGTTTTCCGCACTTTTTTAGAATAGGCTATAAAACTCTTGATTTAACCAGAAAAAGCGCAAATTCTGGCTCCCTATGGTGAATTGCTGGGGATAACACCCATACATGTAAAATGTTTGCCAGATGCTTTGCATATATTTTGTGAACAATAAACCAATATTACAAATCACGAGTTACGATTTATATTTTACCATAAACGGATCACAGTTCAAAGGGTACGAAATAAATAAATTTCCAAACTAATGCTTTGGTTTTGTCAAGTAATTTAAAATTAATTATCTATTCATACATATATTTATATAATCTCTATTTATGTAGATTATATATAAATTGTAAAAACATACTTATATCTTTTTGAATTCTCAAAAAGCAGATTACATTTGTACCTGATTTTAATTTTAACTTTTAAAAATAGAATAAAATGGCTTACGTAATTTCTGATGATTGTACTGCTTGTGGGGCATGTATTGATGAATGCCCAACAGAAGCTATAAGTGAAGGTGATATTTATGTAATAGATCCTGAATTATGTACTGATTGTGGAGCATGTGTAGACGTTTGTCCTGTTGAAGCAATTTCTGAGGAATAAACAATCGAAAAAGAAGTACTAAGACTTTAACGGGCTGTCATCAATGACAGCCTTTTTTTATTGAAAATTCTAAAACCTCCGTCTTTGACGTTGGTCATTCACTTATTTACATAATTTTTAAGCTCTGCTTCAATTTTATTCCAGTTAGTTGTTATTTTATTATAATTTTCATTTATTAGGTCAGGATTTTCTTTTTTTGAAGCGTAATTTTCAATTTCCTGGGCATATTCTTTTAATTCATTTAATCCTAAATAATTTAACGAGGTTTTTACGGAATGGGACAGTACCTGAATGTTTTTAAAATCCTGTTCTTCAATAAATTTAACAAGTTCAGTTAATTGCTGGGGAATGTTAGTTAAGCATACATTTATAATATTGTCAATTCTCTCTTTATTTGATCCGTAAATATTTTCAAGATTCTTTAAATCAAGATATTTAAATTCTTTGTCAATATTTTTTTCAGTATCTCTGTCGAGACTTTGCATGCTTGCTTTATGGGCTGTT
>DAOVJU010000054.1 GCA_030632095.1 Chlorobiota bacterium | reverse complement strand
GTTGTTTCCCCTGCATTTTTTGTTACGCCCTCTTTTATTAATTGCAGATTGTTTTCAGCAGCTTCAATTTCTGCTTTTGCATTTTCATAAGCAACATTATATTTTTGAAATTCAGCCACTGCAATAACTCCTTTATCAACTAATTTTAACTGACGGTCATATTCAAGCTTTGCATCGTTTAAATTAATCCTGGCTTTATTTAATCTCGTTTCTGCATTATTAAGGTTTATCATATTGGGAATAATTTTAACCTTAGCTATTAAATCGCCTTCTTTTACAATTTGTCCCGGCTCTACATAAATTGTCTGAATAATGCCGGAAACCTGAGGTTTTATTTCAATTTCTTTTCTTGGAACAATTGATCCTGTTGCAACAGTTTTCTTTATTATATTAGTTTTAAAAGGTTTTTCAGTTTCATAAACTATAGGTTTTGACTTTGATTTATTGTACAGGTAATAAATTGTTCCTATGAAAACTCCTAATATTATTATAATTAATAGGATTCGTAATACTTTTTTCATGTTATTATTGATTTATTTTTAAGGTTTCTATTTTGTTTGTTTTATTCATTTCTTAATGCATCTATTGGTTTTATTTGAACAGCTCTTTTAGCCGGTATAAACCCGGCTATGATTCCTGAAAGAACTAATATTATTAATGCAGATATTGCAACCTTAAAATCTACTTCCGGATTTGTAAACATTTCACTATTTGCACCTGATTTTTTCAAAACAAATGCAATAAATTCAAGCAGCGCAACACCAAAAACCAATCCTGTATAACCTGCGGTTGTAGTCATAAGTACAGCTTCTGTAATTATTTGTGAGATAATTTTAGCAGGTGTTGCACCTATTGCTCTTTTAATACCAATTTCTTTTGTTCGTTCTTTAACAATAACCAGCATAATATTGCTAACACCAATTACACCGGCTAATAAAGTACAAACACCAACAAACCATGTCAATCCTTTAATTCCTGCAAATAATCCGGTCATTTTCCTGAATTCTTCTTCTACATTGAAGCTTCCAATTGCACGATCATCTTCAGGAGCAATTGAATGCCTGTTTTTTAATAATGTTTTGGCTTTTTCTTCAACTTCAGAAACTGTAGAGTTTTTATCAGCGGTCATTGAATACCAGCCAACCATATCGCCAAAATTATATGTCTTTTGCAGGGTTGTAAAAGGCATATGAATGTTTTGATCTTCGCGTTCAGCTTGCCTTCCTGATTTTTTTGATTCAAAAGTTCCAACAACTTTAAAGTATATTCCGTTTATCCTTATATACTTATCTAATGGATCTTCGTCTGCTTCAAAAAGTACTTCAATTACTCTTTGACCTATTACAATTACTTTTCTTTTTTCTTTTATGTCCAGGTAGTTAATATATCTACCTGATTTTATTTTTACAGGATCAATGATGTTGTATTCCGGATAGTCTCCAAAAATTGTAAAAGCACCTGTTTTAAGCCCTCTTACGGCATTGTTTGCACCATCACCACCCCAGCCCTGTATACGTGGGGCAATATATTCCAATTCTGAAATATTATCTATTAAGGCTTGTGTATCTGAATTTCTGAATCGATAAAATCTTCCTCTTGGAAAACCTTTATAAGGTATTGTTGTTCTTTGAGTCCACATGAAACAACTGTTTGTTGCCATGTCTCCAAATCCCGCATTAACCCCATTTTGCAATCCTTGTCCGGAACCTAGCATGATAATAAGCATAAAAATTCCCCAGAATACACCAAATACAGTCAGTGTAGTCCTTAGTTTGTTATTTTTTAATGTATTTAATATTTCCTGCCAGCTATCTCTGTCAAACATTTGTTTAATTCAAAGTTAAAAGTTCAATGTTTAAAGTTTGTTTTAATTTACTCATCACGCAATGCAACAATTGGTTTTATCTTTGCTGCATTTCTTGCAGGAATAATACCGGCAATTGTGCCTGCAACAACTAACAAAATGGTTGCTCCAACTGCAATTTGAAAGTTTGCTTCAGGATTTGTAAAAAAATCTGATTGTACGTGAGGTGAAAGAAGTTCAAGAAGTCCAACACCCAGAACTAATCCGATATATCCTGCAAAACCTGTTATTAAAACTGATTCAAAAATGATTAAACCAATTATAGAACCAGGAGTTGCACCTATTGCTTTACGTATTCCAATTTCTTTGGTTCGTTCTTTAACTACAATTACCATTATATTACTAACACCAACTATACCTGCTATTATGGTTCCTATTCCAATTATCCATATAAAAAGTTTTATACCTGCAAATAAATCTTGGAACTTTTTGTATTCCTCAACATTATTATTAATATGTATAGCGCGTCTGTCATTTTTATCGAATTTATGCCTTGCTCCAAGAAGTGCACGAACTTTTTCAACCATTTCAAGACTTTCTTCCACTGAAGCTGTTTTTGTAGTAAAAGAATAATTATGTATTTCATTATCACCGGTATAAACTTTCTGAGCTGTAGAGATAGGAATATAAATTCTGGTCATATCTCTTTCATGATCATCAAAAGTACCAATTACTTTAAAAGCAATGCCATTGACATTTAAATACTCTCCAATCGGGTCAACATCTTTAAACAAAGCATCTTGAACTAGTTTACTAATAACAGCTACCTTCCTGGTTTTAGCTAAATCCAGTTCATTCAGGAAACGACCACTTAACATAGTCATGTTTTCAAGGTATTTAGTTCCCGGATGAACAGTTACTATACTATAAGTTCCATATTCACCTTTATAAGACAGGGTAGTCTCCTGCCAGACATTTAGCCTTGATGAAATATGCTCAATTCCTTTGATTTCTCTTTTAGTAGTTTCGTAATCTTCGTTTGTAAAAATGATTCGTCTACCAGGCTTAAAACCTTTATAAGGGATGCTGGTTTGTCCACGATAAATCCAAATGCTGTTGGTTGCATCTGCCTCAAACTGTTTATTTACCCCATTTTCCAGGCCGTTTCCGGCACCTAAAAGTATTATTAGCATAAATATACCCCAGAAAACACTAAATCCGGTAAGAAAGGTACGAAGCTTGTTTTTCTTTATGGTACTGAATATCTCTTGCCATTTGTCAAGATCAAACATTATAATTAGTTTTTCGAGAAGTTTTCTATTATTCCATCTTTAAGCCTGATAATCCGGTCAGTACGCTCAGATATATCATGTTCATGCGTTACAATAATGATTGTGATTCCAGTTTGGTTGATTTCCTGAAGTACATCCATCATTTCATATGATGTCTGTGTATCAAGGGCGCCTGTGGGTTCGTCAGCCAGTAAAACGCTGGGGTTTGTAACTAATGCCCTTGCAATTGCAATTCTTTGTTTTTGCCCGCCTGAAAGTTCATTAGGCAAATGATCAGCCCATTCTTTTAAACCCATTCTATCAAGATATTCCATGGCAATCTTGTTTCTCTTATTTCTTTTAATGCCCTGATAATAAAGCGGTAATGCAACATTTTCCATTGCATTCTTAAAAGAAATGAGATTAAATGACTGGAATACAAACCCCAAATGTTTGTTTCTATAAACAGCGGCCTTTTTTTCATTCATGTTTTCAATAAGTTCATTGTTAAAATAATATTTACCATTATCGTAATTATCAAGAATTCCAAGAATGTTAAGCAATGTTGATTTCCCGGAACCTGATGATCCCATAATAGATACCATTTCACCTTTTTCTATTGTCAGGTCAATTCCTTTTAAAACATGAAGTTTGTTTTTCCCTACCTGGTATGATTTGTTTACTTTGTGTAGTTCTATCATATTTTGTTGAGTTAAGTTTGGTTCAATGCAGGTTAAACGCACCCATTTCATATTTCTTGTTTAATATACTCAAAATATGAAATACACTATTCATTCTCATTAAAAATGCCAAACATTATAATTTGCTGATAATTAAAAATTTAATCTAAAAACCTTCTATTGGTTAAAAAAGGAAAGTGTACGAAATTGAAGTTGCATTGTTCAATTATGAACAGTAAATTACTGAAGTTTCGCAGATGGGATTATCTTATTATAAATTAGTTATTTAAGCAATATCCAAAATAAAGAATGTATGTAAAATATTCATAATTATTGGTGAATAAAGAAATAGAAATGCTTAAGGGGGTATTAAGGCTTAAACTTGTATTTGTTCAGCCAGATCAGGTATTGTAAAATAAAAGGCTGAACCTTTTCCGGGCGTCGACTTTACCCAAATTTTACCATTCATTAAATCAACTAATCCTTTTATTATGGATAATCCAAGTCCTGTTCCACTATGCTTCCTCGAATGGCTGTTATCGGCTTGAATGAATCTGTCAAATATTACACTTTGTTCATTTTTATCTAATCCAATACCTGTATCATTTACCCAATAAGTAAATTGTTCTTCACTCTTTTCACACCCAAAACGAATTGAACCGGCCTCAGTGAATTTTATCGCGTTGCTTAAAAGATTGTATAAAATTTGTCTGATCCGGACTGGATCGCAATAAATTTTTTCATTTTTATTCAAATGCAACTCATTTATAAGCATTATATTTTTCCCGCTTTCAATAATTGCTTTATTGAATACAGTTTCAAGTTCGGTAAATAAATGTGAAATTGTGAAATTTTTATAGACGATGTTAAGCTGGCCAATTTCTATTCTCGAAATATCAAGTATGTCGTTAATAATGTTTAACAATTGATCTCCATTTTTCTTAATTATGTTCAAATAAGATTCCCTGTCTTCTTTTGAAATATCTTCTTCAATTAATAGTTCAGTGAATCCGAGTATGCCATTCATTGGCGTCCTGATTTCATGCGACATATTTGCCAGGAATGCTGATTTCAAGCGGTCGGCTTCTTCAGCTCTATTTTTAGCTTTAATAAGTTCTTCTTCAGCTTTTTTTCGTTGATCAATATTCCTGGTTACTGCAATTACTCTCTCATGTTTACCAATTTTTGCAAGTCGTAAAGATATCTCGGTATGAAAAAGCTTTCCTAAATTATTCTTTGAAATCCACTGAAAAGTTTGGGGCCCTTCTTTTATTGCCCGAGAGATTGCTTCATTTGCTTCTTTTGCGCTATAAGGTGAAATTCCCAGGCTAACATCTTCAATTGTTAATTTCTCAAATTCATTATAGTGATAACCAAACATTCTACAGCTTGCATCATTTACACTTAATATTTTCCCGGTTTCCTTTTCGTGTATAAAAATTGATTCATTGGTTGAATTAAAAATGTTCCTGAATTTTTCTTCACTTTCGGCAATCAGGTTCAGGTTATGTTTTCTTTCGGAAATATCGCGGCTAAATGCAAAATTGTATTCTTCCCCTTCAAATTCAAGGAAATTTATTGCGGTCTCAACCGGTATATCTTTCCCATTTTTTGTTCTATAAACGGTTTCAAAAACTATGTGCGATTTATTTCTTAATTTAGTCCAATGATCCGGCCATGCCTTTTCCGGAAATTCAGGCGCAATATCAAAAATTTTAATTTTGAGTAATTCTTCAAGGGAATAAGCTAACATATCGCATGCTGCTTTATTAGCATATATAAAACTTCCATTTTTACGCAGCCAAAGTATTGAATCTGAAGCCTTTTCAACAGAGAATTGAGTAATTGTCAATGATTTATCAGCTTCTTTTTTAGTTGTAATATCAATGGCTGTTCCAATCATTGCAGGTTTACCTTCATAATCAAAAAATGCTGCTGAAAAATCAACCCATCTATTTCCCTTAACAGGATTAAAATTATAAACTCACGGCGCGGTGGAACCTGTTCACCTTGTTGATGTATTAGTTCGTATTCTTTAATAATTCCTTTAAAATCAGGATGTATAACATCCCCAAAGCTCATAGATTTTAGCTTATCTTTACTGTAGCCTGTAATCTCATGGAATGCAGTATTGGTATAAATATATTTATCTTCCTGGATAATGAAAATAGCTGCTGGCACAATTTCATTTAGTGTCCTGAATTTGTTCTCATTATCAGCAAGTATTTTGTTTTGTTTTAATAGTTCATTTGTAATAGCTCTTGCTTCTTCAAGGGAAGCTGCATAATTATCTTCTAATGATATTAATTCATCGTTTTTTTGCCGGAGTTCTTTTTCGGTTTTGCGCAGAAAATCTCTTTCATTTCTTAATTCTTTATTTTCTTTCTTTAATTTATCAATAATATTCAATGGATTTGTTTTTGAAGATACTGTTTTTCTATTTCCTGTTTCTTTATCCATTGTTTTTCTAAACGAAACAACCTTCGTAATTTATATTCTTACTCCTAATACCAATATATCATCAATTTGCTTATTATAGCCTTTCCATGATAAAAATGCAGATTCAAGTTTTTCTTTTTGTTCCTGCATAGATAGTTGATGGATTTCTGTTAAAAGATTTTTAAAATTCTTTTTTAAGAATCGCATTGCATCTTTTCCTCCAAATTGATCAGAATAGCCATCAGAGAATAAATAAAACATATCGTTTTTTTGCATTTGCAGTTCTTGCATTTGAAATTTTCGATCTTTGTCTTCATGGAATCCAACTGACATACGATCACCCTTTACTTCATTTAATTCACCATTTCTTATGTACATTATTGGATTCATAGCGCCGGCAAATTTTGATTTTAGTGTTTTAACATTATATTTTATTATGGCGACATCCATTCCATCGTTAGATTCAAATTCACCACCAGTTTGATGTAAAGCATTTATCGTGTTTATTTTTAGCCTGTCAAGTATTAAATTGGGTTCAAGTATTCTCTTTTCATTTACAATTTTGTTTAAAAACGAAACAGAGATCATGCTCATTAATGCACCCGGGACACCATGGCCTGTACAATCGGCAACAGCAAGAATTATATCATCTTTTATCTTTGCAGCCCAATAAAAATCACCACTTACAATGTCTTTTGGTTTATTAAATATGAAATACTGACTAAAAATTTCATCCAGAAAATCATCCGGAGGTAAACTGGCCTTTTGAATTCTACTGGCGTATAATATACTGGCAACTATTTCATTATTTTGTTTTAATATTTGATCTCTTTGTTCAGCAATGTGGTTATTGCGTGCAATAATCTCTTCTTCAGCGCGCTTTATTTTGGTGATATCTGAATCAATTGCTACGTATTTATATATATTGTCGTCATCGTCAAGAATTGGGGTTAAGGTTGTTTGCAGCCAAAGATCCCTTCCTGATTTTGATTTATTTTCAGATGAATAAGTTACTGAAACCTTATGTTCAATGCATTTCTTTTGAACATTGGCAATATCTTTATGTGTACTTGTTTCAAATAAATTATTGCCTTGTTCTGAAAGAAACTCTTCAAAAGTATATTCAAGCAATCTTGTAAACCCATCGTTAACCCATTCAATATTCCCATTTTTATCTGCAATTATAACGGCATTATCGGTTTCACTGGCAACTATTGATAGTTTTTTCAATTCTTCTGATTGTGCCAGGATTTCTTCTTTCTGTTGTTCAATCTCAAAAGTTCGAAGCTTAACTTTTTCTTCAAGAACTTTACTATATTGGCGTAAGTTTCTTTCCCTGATTTTGATAAATAAGGCAATACCGAAAATTATTATGATAATTTCCAGGCTAATAAACCATGTAGTTTTCCAAAAAGGAGGTGTAATGGTTATTTTCAATGATATGCCTTCTGTATTCCATATTTTATCATTATTTGATGCTTTAACCTTAAAAATATAAGTATCAGGATCAAGGTTTGTATAATGTGCAAATCTTCTGTTTCCCATATAGTTCCAATTTTCTTCGAAACCTTCTAATTTGAAGGCATATTGGTTTTTTTCCGGTATAGTATATTCAAGTGCAGAAAACCAGATTGAAAAAACTGATTGCTTATAAGAAAGTATAATTTCATCAGTGTATGTTATACTTCTTTTAAGTGGAGAATCTTTGCCTGGTTTAACAGGTTCATTAAATATTTGAAAATCAGTGAAAACTAATTTAGGTGCATGCGGATTATGTTTTACATTTTCAGGAAAAAATGAATTAAAACCATCGATGCCACCAAAGAAAAACTCACCGGTTTTGCTTTTTAAAGTGGCTTTCTTTGAAAACATGTTATTTTGTAATCCGTCATATATGTCAAAATTTCTTATATAACCCGATGCTGGATCAAAAACTGAAATGCCTTTAAAAGAGCTAAACCAAATGTGGCCATTATTATCATCTAAAATACCGTATACATCATCTGTTGCTAAACCATCTTTTATGGTATAATATGTGAATGTTTGAGTTTTGCGATTGAAAATATTTAATCCTTTTGTTGTTCCAATTAAAATATTACCATTAATATCTTCATATAGATTGTTTATATTATCACTGCTAATCGTAGAAAGATCATCAGGGTTATTTACATAATTTACAGATTTTTCAGTAACAGGATCAAACTTGCTTAAACCATATTCTGTTCCAATCCATAATTTTCCAAACAAATCGTATAAAAGAATTGAAATATTATTATTTACAATTGTTGTTGAATCTAAAGGATCATGAAAATAGTGTTTAATGTTACCTGTATTGTTATCATATTTACATAATCCATATTTTGTACCTAACCAGATATAAGCTTTTTTATCTCCAACAATAGAATTAACCCTCTTGTTTGACAAATAACTCTCTAATGTTTTATCAGCTGTAATATGTTTTGCTTTTAAAGTGTTTTTATTCAATATATCTGCCCCGTTAATATCAAATCCAATCCAAATGTTGCCTTTGTAATCTTCATATAGGGTTTGAATTGACCCCCTGTTAATAGAATATGGATTATTTGGATCATTCTTAAAGTGGATATAATCACCCGTGTACCTGTTAAATCTATTTAATCCTGCACCATCAGTACCAAGCCAAAGATAATCATCCTCATCTTCAATAATGGCGCTAATACGGTTGCCACTAAGGCTATTTGGATTGTACGGATCTTTTTTATAAAGCTTGAATTTTTGTGGTTTCAGATCCATTTTATTTAAGCCTCCACCACGTGTCGAAATCCATATGTTTCTTGATCTGTCTTCAAAAATATCCCTTATATCATTATAGCTTAAGCTCGATGTATTTTTTGGATCATGCGTATGTTTTGTCCATGTTTTAGTTTCGCGGTCAAATATGCACAAACCACCCATTTGAGTTCCAACCCATAAAACATTATTGTGGTCTTCAAGGATTCTGTTAATTTCTCTTGGATATAATTTAGTAATAGCATCCGGGAATGGATGATAATGACTGAAATTATCTGTTTCGGGGTGATATTCATTAAGACATAATGAAGTACCTATCCATAATGTATTGTAGTGATCAATATACACATTTCTTACTTCAATATGGCTTAATGATTTGAGATCTTTCACATCAGGCAAATACCGTTTGAATTTGCCTGTTTCAGGATCGAATTTATTTAATCCATAATCGGTACCAATCCATAAAATCCCTGAAGTATCTTCAGCAATTGTCCAAATTCTATTATTACTTATCGAAAAAGGATCATAAGGATTATGCATATATGATATGAAATTATCAGTTTCCCTGATGTATTTACATAATCCTCCTCCTGCTGTACCAATCCATAAATTATTGTTTTTATCTATTAATAGTGTTTGTGCCCTGTTATTACTCAAACTTGTTGGATTATTCGGATCATGAATATAATGTGTGAATGTTTCAGTAACCGGGTTATAATTTTCTAATCCGCCACCCCATGTTCCTATCCAAAGTGTGCCATCCTTATCTTCAAGTATATTACTTATATCATCACTTGAAATACTTAAACTATCATCTGTTTTATGCCTGTAAATTTTAAAATCATATCCATCGTATCTATTTAATCCACTGTTTTGAGTTCCAAACCACATGAATCCTTTACTATCTTGACATATAGTATAAACAGTACTTTGAGAGAGACCATCTTTTACTGAAATATGGGTAAATCTGACTTCATACTCCTGGGCATTACTAATAAAATTTATTAATATACCGCATAAAAGTAAAAGCTGCTTTATATAACCATTCATATATTATTCTTCAAACAAATGTGCAACCTTAAATGTAATTATAATCTTATAATTTGCAAATCAATTAATGTGTAAATTAATATTAAACGCAGAACTATTGTACAATTTATACAAAACTAACTTTCATTAGTGAAAGTATAATATTATTTTCGAAAGTAACTTTTAGTTTACAACTTACTTCGTTTCATATTTGAAATAATACTTTTTAACACGATATTCTATTTATATTTATCAAGTTTAGAATTTTTACGGAAAATGTTTTTTAACTTTGTTATATGTTTTTTCTTGAAAAAAGATGAATTATGAAATTAAAAGGAAACAATTATTTATGCCCTCACTGTAAAGGACATTTAAGGGCAAATAACAAGATCATTCTTTCGGCAAAAAGAGAAAATGGCGATGTTGGCCTAATGCTATTAGATCCTGAGTTAGGAAATTATAAGGTAATAAATCATCCATCCTTTGATGTACAAGACGGGGAAAAAATTGAATTTTATTGCTCGATTTGTCATGAAAACTTAGTTGCAAAGAACTATGATGAGCGATTAGCAAGAATTATTATGGTTAATAAAAACAACAAGGAATTAGATATACTTTTTTCATTAGTAGCAGGTGAGGAATGTACTTATAAGGTAAGTGATGGTATTTTCGAAGCCTATGGAGTTGATAGTGGGACTTATACTAATTTTTTTGGAGAAACTCCCAAGTATTAGATTTAATTCAAATCTTATATTTCTGCCAGTTTCCTTTCTTTAAATAAGCATAAGATATAAAGCTAAGTAAAATAGCATATAAATACTCAAGGCTCCATACAATCTGAATACTTGCTTTTATAACGTTTGTTAGATAGTAGGTGGCAAATAAGTAAACAGTTATGATAATACATTCGATAAGGAAAGTAATTTTAGTTTTACCGGTTCCGGATACTGCATTAAATAAAATAAACCCTACAGCAATTCCTAATGCGGCTCCACTTACCATATAAAGAACAGGTATCGATTGGGAGATTAGCATTGTATTATTTGTATATATTGAGAGAAAAAATTCCGGGTAACTAATGAAAACAGTAACAATTACAGTAGGCGACTACGATTTAGAAATCATTGAACAGATTTTTGAGAAAGAAAGCACCTTTGCGCCCCAAGACCCACGCGACGAGCTAATGATTGAGGTGATGCGCCAAATAAAGGACAACCCAAAGGTTGATTTGGGTGCAGATGAAACCGCCGAATACGAAAAAGCCAAGAGTCGGTTCGCAAGTAAGTTAGTGGACGCTCGGTTGACCGATGCGACCCAAACCCTTAAAGAAGAAAGCCCTAAATGTTGCAGAGAAGCAGAAACCGCTTAATTGTGAACGAAATTTTGTGAAATAAGGGGTCATTTTTT
>DAOVJU010000500.1 GCA_030632095.1 Chlorobiota bacterium | reverse complement strand
GTTTTACTTACAATTTCATTATATTTTTCTTCCTTCGTTTTAATTGCTTCATCAGTTTCATCAGAAATCAATATTTTAAGATAATATAAATATCCATTCAATTGCTCAATGATTTCTTCATTTAATGCTTCGGCATTAATGTAATCAATAAACTCAAAAGGAGGGAAGTTGTAATTTTCAGATAATAATATAAGTTCATTCGTAATTATATTTAAATCTTTATTAACAATATGTGAGTCAATACTCAATTCAATTCTTCGTTTACTTAACTCAAGCTTATTTTGCAGTTGCGGAATAAGATATGTTATTTTAAAATCAAAATCACTTATCAGTTTATCTTCTTCAAAGAATAGTTTTTCAAATTTGTTATTCTTGAACTGTTCTACAGTTAATGCTTCATATGCCCATCGTGTTGTCATTAAACTTCCAATAAAAGGTACATAAACCCGCGATGTTATACTTTTATGCAAATCATCATATGGAATCATAGCTCCACCTAACAATAATTTAGGGACAAGTATTAAAGGAATTAAAATATATATAGTAATTACTGAATTAAGCCCTGCAGAAATGTTTAGTCCAATCATGTTTCCCATACAAGCAGCCGCAAATAAAATCAGCCAATATGAAAATAGCATACCATTTATTTCAAGGATAACATTTCCGATCAGGGTATAAAGAAAAGTTTGAATGGCAGACAATGCAAACAAATAAAGGACTTTTGAATTTATATAGCTAAACCAGCTTAATTTAAGAAATGATTCCCGTTCCAGTATTTTCCGATCCTTAATTATTTCTTCAGCACTTACTGTAAGCCCCAGGAATATGACAACCACTACTGACATAAATAAGTATACCGGAAGATTCTTATTTTCAGCAAATATATATCCATCAGCAGCTATGTATTTTGTGAAATAGCCAAGTATGACGGCTAAAATTGGTGCTTCAAGTAAATTAATGAATAAATATTGCCTGTTGGTAAGTTTTGATAATAGATTACGCATGCTAAACACACGGAATTGCTTTAATAGTTTAGGTATTTTAAATTCAGTATCTGGTAAAGCCTGATCTTCTTCAAGAATCTCTATTCCGGATTCAATGTTCTTTTTATATTTATCATACCATTCATTAGCTGATGTTTTTCTTGTACGTGTTTCAGCGCCAAATTCATCTATTTCTTTGGCTTCAATAATTTCTAATATTTGTTCTGCATCAACATTTCCACAATTTATACATTCACTTTCAGCTGCATTCACCTGTAATGATATTGTTTTAAAATAAACTATTGCATCAATTGGATTACCTTGATAAACAGGATAACCACCTTTATCTAAAATCCATAATTTGTCGAAAAGTTTAAATATGTCTGAAGAGGGTTGGTGAATATTAACAATAACCAGTTTGCCTTTAATAGTCTGGTCTTTAATAAGATTCATTACTTTTGCCGAATCCATTGATGACAAACCGGATGTAGGCTCATCTATAAAAAGCAGCATTGGTTCCCTCATTAATTCCAAACTAATATTTAACCTTTTACGTTGTCCTCCACTAATAAGTTTATTTAATGGGTTTCCAACTCTAAGATCTCTAATTTCATATAAGTCAAGGTCAATTAATACCGAATTTACTTTTTCAATGATTTTTTGTTCAGTGAAATCTCCAAAACAAAGTTTTGCATTGTAATAGAGGTTTTGATAAACTGATAATTCTTCAAACAGTAAATCATCCTGAGGAACATAACCTATTATCCCGGTTAAACTTTGCTGGTTGAAATTCAGGATATGATTATTTATTTTTATCTTTCCTTTTTGAGCTTCAATTTTACCACTAAGGAGATTTAACAGAGTTGATTTTCCTACACCACTTCCCCCCATTATACCTATTAATTGCCCCGATTCTTCAGAAAAATTAAATTCATGGATTCCATTCATACTATTCCTGAACTTAAAATCAAGCTTGGATGCAGAGAATATTAGTTTATGTTTATGCTTTTCGCCGATAAATTTAGAGGCTATATCATGATAATATACGGAATCGATATTAGGGCCTTTTATTATTGAACCTTTTTTAAAAAAATATGATCTTCCCGAAACAATTTTATGTCCCTAAAGATATAAATTAAGCTCACCAAAATACCTGAAAACAAATGATTCTATTGATTGTATGTATAAAACAATTATTTTACCATATAAATTTTCACGATATATATATTTATAAACCGTTGTACTTTGCTGCTCTTTCTTTTTCATTATCCAGGCTACATTTCCTGACCATTCTCTTAATTGGTTGTCAATCACCAGAACTTTATCTTTTTCTAATAATTCAGGATCACCATCAGCTATAAAAGAGTTGAAGTTTTGAAATTCATGATCTGAAAAACTGAATGTTTTGGCTACTGTTTTAACAAATTCAATTTCCTCATTGGTAATATCTTCTTCATAAACAAACTCAAGCAATTGAAGAAAAACTATTACTCTTTCTTCTCTTAACAAACCTTTTTTAATTTGACGACAGACTTTTTCAATTTGGATAGAAATAATTGATTCTTTTCTTATTGAAGATTTATTCGAGTTTGTAAGGTCACTCTTATAAAAATTGTAATAGTTGTCAAATAGGATAAGAAATTTATTAATGAGTTCCTGGCTAAGATATCGTTTAAGATATAAATTAACGATATCTCTTCCTTTTGGAGTGAGAATTTCATTCTTAATATTTGCTGCAATAGCAAATAAATGGACTAATGCATTTAAGAGAGTTTCGCTCATTAAGCCGAAATTTGCATATAAAATACGAAATATCTTTTATATGTGAAAAAAGCTCATATGTATTGCATATGAGCTTTAATTAGAACTGATTTATAATTTTAAGAAGTAATTTTACTTCTTAGTGATACAGTTTGTTCTATCACCTGATTCAATTGCTTTTCTGTAATTGCAGTTTCTTCAATACTATCGTAAACTGTTTTTATGGCTTTAAGCTCTATCAAAATATCCTTAATGGTTTCATGATCCATATGTGGTATTAGTAAATTGATCAGTTTTGTCAGAGAAGATTTTTGATGTAAAATTATTTGAACTAGTTCCGGATTTTCATATACTGTTCGCGAGATATTGCATGTTATATAAAGCGCTTCAACCCAACTTCCAACCAGTACCAATAGG
>DAOVJU010000460.1 GCA_030632095.1 Chlorobiota bacterium | reverse complement strand
GTGTCAATTACACATAATGCCATATCCATTCCATCCTTACTGCTTTCATCTTCTTCTGACTGATGCAAGGCTTCAATAATCCTTTGCCTGAGGCGATTTAAAATATCAGCAGGATCTGTGATTTTTTTGTTATTTACAATTTCATTTAAAAACGTGACCCCAATCATACTCATAAGTGCTCCCGGGACACCATGCCCGGTACAATCAACAACAGCAATTATCAATTTGTCATTTTGTTTGGAAACCCAATAAAAATCGCCGCCAATTATTTCCCTGGGTTTAAAATATACAAAAGAATCTGGTATTATTTTTTTAATATCATCCATGGAAGGGAGAATAGCATTTTGAATGTGTTTTGAATATATAATACTATCTGTAATTTCCCCTTTTTGAAAAGAAATTTCGGCATGTTGCCTGCGGATTTCAATTTCTGCATGTTTTAATTTAGAAATATCAGTGTCAATGGCCACCAGCTTTTTAACAAAACCATTCTTATCAAGTATCGGGGTTAATGTTGTTTGAAACCATATTTTTACACCTGTGTCGGATTGATATAATGAATCATAGATCACAGATTTTTTAGTTTTTTTACATTTTTCAATTGCTTCCTTTATTTTTGGATTGGTGCTCAGATTAATCAAGCTTCTGACCATATCCCTGCCTTTTCCGTGAATATAATTTTCGAAAGAAGTATGGTAAAGTTTGCTAAAACCATCGTTTACCCATTCAAAATTCCCTTCAGCATCCATTATCATAACGGCATTGTCAGTTTCACTGGCAACAATTGACAGTTTTTCAAGTTCTTTATTTATATTAACCAAATGTTCTGCCTGCGATTGAATTTCTTCTTTTTGCTGTTCCAGTTCAGTGTTTTTCTTTGAAATTTCATAATTTGCTGCCTTTAAGTTATCAGCTTGCGTTTGGATTTCTTCTTTTTGTTGAACAATTTTAGCAGTTCTTATTTTAACAATATCTTCGAGATGTTCTTTTTCTCTCATTAGTCGCCATGTGTTCAATTTCATTAATGTCCAGATAAATAAAACAGTTAAAATAATGTACATCATATATGCCCACCATGTTCTGTAAAATGGAGGTAAAATTTCAACTTTATAGCCTCCCTCTTTACTTTCAATCTCGTAAATATTCTTTGATTTCACCCTGAAGTTATATTCTCCTTCAGGTAAATTTGTATATTCTTTTTCAGTTTTTGCCGACCATTCAGACCATTTGCCGGTTTGATCGAAGCCTTCGAGGTAATAACTGTATCGTGTTTTATCGTGGTCTTCGTAAAAAAGAGCTGAATATGAAAAAAACAGATTGTTTTGTTTGTAAGGTAATTCTACAAAATCTGATATATTATTTTCTTTAATATCTGTGCCTCCGAAAATTAACGAATCATTTGCATATACTTGCCTGATAAGTACGGGATAAGGAACATCATAATCAGGCTTAATTTGTGGACTGTAATGAATAATACCATCTTCGGTACAATAAAATATACAAGTTGTATCAATTACCGAGATATTTTCAACATGTAAACCTTTCAATTTTAAGAGCGGGGTGTTTTCCATGATATAAGTACAGTCTGGTTGGAGATATAAAATACCCTTTTCATCACCTTGTTGAAAAAAGATATTTCCATTATTATCCTGTACAAATTCATTAATATTTCCATCTTTTCTAAAAAGTTTATTAAATGTTTCATCAGGAACAAAACGGTTGGTATGACTATTATATTTGTAAATTCCTTGTTCGGTGCCAAATAATACAGTAGATTTCTGATCAGCTAAAATAATTTTAAAAACAAAATTAAATGTGTTTGCTGGTAAGCCATTCTTAACATTATAAAAATTCAACTCTGTAACACTATCAAGTAATTCGTTTAATTTAAACCTGAAAACCCCTTTGTTCTGATGACTAATCCATATATTGCCTTCATTATCTTCCTGTACCCAACGTGCAGACTCATCAAACCCTTTAATTTTATGTTTCACGCTTAACTTTCCATTTTTATGCTCTAACAATATTAAACCATTATCAGATGTACCTGCTAAAACAAATCCCTGGTAATTAAATAATTCAAGAAAAGTCCATGTACAACCATAAGTTGATATATTTTCAGCAAATTCACCAATTTTTAAAATACCATCATAATGCGCGGAATAAAGATTTTCCTGAATTTTAGCAAATTGCCAACAAGCGCCTTTTGTATTATCAAGCATTGTAAAGCTTTTATGTAAATTACTACGAAAAATGCCAATCGAAGTACCAGCGTAGATTTTATTTTGGTAAACTGTTGCTGAATAAACAGAACCGTTTACCCCATTTCTTTTATCTATAATCTTAAAAGGGGAATTTGTAATAATATATGAAATACCATTATTTAAACCGGCCCATATGTTTCTATGTTTGTCTACATAAACACTTAAAACCATATTTTCATTCAAACCGGATTTTTCATTCATATGTTGAACAATTAAGCCAGTCTTATCAATTATGATTAAACCATCTTGTAATGTACCCAATATAAATTGTTTACTATTTAATTTTGCACCACAGTAAATATGGTTTTTAATTATAAAATCATCTACCTCCTGAAACCTGGCAGGTTTTATAAACCTATTAAATTTATCTGGTGAAAATATAAATATTCCTTTTTTACGAGTGGTAATTAAAATATCAGTTTTATTATAAGGGAGCATTACATCAATTCGTTCATTAGCAAATTGTTCGCCTTGCGGAATGATTTTAAGGCTGTCGTTTATTAATGTTAACAAACCTTTTTCCAATTCACGAACATAAAATTGATTATTCACCAAAAACCCGGTATGAAACCTGTTGTCAGGTAATAGAATATTTATATTATTATCTTTTAAAATAAAAATGTAATGGGATGTTCTGAAAATTACCTGTTTATCTAAAGTTATTATCTGCCACACATCCTTAAAATCCCGGTGCTCTCCGGGAATTTTTTCAAGGAGTGAAACATATTGCATTGTACCGGTACTATCAGCCGCAATATAGCCGAATTCATCTTTAGCACCTACATATACCCTGCCTTTCATATCCATTGCTAAAGAACGGACCAAAGATTTATTCGATATTTCAATTAATCGCCAATTAGTACCGTCAAATTCAAGCAAACCATTGCTGTTTCCGAAATACATTACCCCTCTTTGATCTTGCAAAACGGCCCATGTTTGATTTTCGGGTGTATTGTAATCTTCATCGTTGTAATTTTGGATAAATGGATTTCCTACTGATAAACTTTGTGATTTAGATATATGTATTATAAATGATAAAAAAAATATTATGTACGTACAAAAAATAAATGATTTTCTCATTTTAAATATTTTGATTCAGTTCTTATCTTTCGGTATTATTATTATTATTATAACCGAATATTTCCTGTTCTATATTATGGTAAGATATTAAAAATAATTTAGTTATAAAATATAAAAGACTAGAAGAGTCTGTCCATAAAGTCCGATTTCGTCGTTATGCTTGCCTTCAAAATGGTCATTTACAAAAGTAAACTCCCATTTTTCAGGCTTCGCAAGCCTAGAACTCGAACTTTCTGAACAAACT
>DAOVJU010000376.1 GCA_030632095.1 Chlorobiota bacterium | reverse complement strand
CATTTTTTCAGCCCTGGGAAATGGTTTATTGCGAATAGTTGATACCTATATTATTAATTCATTAAACAATATTGAACATTTGTCAATTATTGTTTTTTCGCTACTCATTGGAGGCATGGTTAGCATTATAATAAAAAATGGAGGAATGCAGGGACTGGTTAATTTGTTATCAAAGAAAGCTGCCAGTGTAAGATCCGGGCAATTTGTTACATGGTTACTTGGTATTATAATATTTTTTGATGACTATGCAAATACCCTGGTTGTAGGAAATACTATGCGTCCGGTTACAGATAAATTAAAAATATCACGCGAGAAACTAAGCTATATTGTTGACTCCACTGCAGCACCTGTTACATCTATTGCCTTTGTTACTACCTGGATAGGAGCTGAACTTAGTTATATTCAAGACGGGATCAATACAATTGGTTTACAGGAAACACCATATAATATTTTTTTAAATTCCTTAAAATATTCGTTCTACCCTATCCTTACATTGTGTTTTATATTGCTTTTGATATTTCTTAAGGTTGATTATGGACCCATGTACATTGCTGAAAAAAGAGCAAGAAATAAATTTAAAGATTCTGAAAGTAAAAAAGATGACGAAAAAATTTCTTTGGTTTCTGACCAGGAAACGCAGGTAAGTAAACATATTAAGCCAAAATGGTTCAATGCTGCAATACCAGTTTTAATAATCATTATTGGAACTTTAATTGGTTTGTTATTTACAGGTTGGGACAGTGAAACCTGGAGCAATAGTTCCATGCCGTTTTCAACTAAACTTTCGGCAACTATTGGAAATTCCAATTCATTTAAAGCCTTATTATGGTCATCATTATCAGGTGTATTTGTTGCAATAATATTGTCAACAAGTCAACGGTTATTAACATTAAAAGAAGCAACAACAACATTAATAAATGGCTTTAAAACCATGTTAACAGCTATTGTAATATTAGTCCTGGCATGGGCTATTGCATTAATAACCAAAGACTTGCATACTGCCGATTACATATCCCAAATTCTGGTTAAAGCTCAAATCCCGGCATATTTTGTTCCGGCAATAACATTTATTTTAGCAGGACTAATTGCATTCTCTACCGGTTCTTCATGGGGAACAATGGCTATATTATATCCGTTAATTTTGCCAACTTCCTGGTTAATCTGTGAAAGCCATGGAATGACACATGAAGCTTCAATGCTCATATTCTATAATACTGTTTCAACTGTATTAGCAGGTTCAGTTCTGGGTGATCATTGCTCCCCTATTTCTGATACAACAATATTAAGTTCCCTTGCCAGTTCCTGTAATCATATTGAACACGTGAGAACACAATTGCCCTATGCGTTAACAGTTGGTGCAGTTTCAATTATAGCCGGAACTATACCGGCAGCATTCCAAATACCATCATATATACTTTTTCCAATCGGATTAATTTTGCTTTTTATTATCCTGAAATATTTTGGAAGAAAAATTGAGTAGAATTATGATTAGACAAACTTTAGGATCATAAGGGAAATTGTGTAGGTAAAGGATTTGGAATCCGCCAGTAGTCGGACAAGTTAGTGGAATGGTGGAATGGTGGGAAGAAATAATGTTAGCATTCACAATTTTAAAATTTAATAACTATATATAGTAGAACATAACAAAGTAATTTGATTAAAAAGTTTAAATTGGCTCTCGCAAAGACGCCAAGAACGCAAAGAGAGTATTTATGACAGCAAACGAAATTGCAAAGATATTAATTAATATTTTTTTTGCTGGGTTGCTAGAATCTGTTTATGAAGCAGCAATATGTTATAAACTTAATAAGCTTGGAATAAAATATAAAAGATGGTATTACAAGAATAGTCAATAATTTATAATTCTTGGCGTTCTTTGCGCCTTTGCGAGAAAAAACATAAATATGAACCAACCTTTACATATTGTGCAAAATATAATCCCATTAAAAATAGCCGTTGATTTTGACGGAACCATAGTAGAACATGATTATCCTTCTATTGGAAAAGAAAAATTGTTTGCATTCGAAACTTTAAAACAGCTACAAAAACAAAGACATTTGTTGATTCTATGGACTTTCAGGTCAGGTGATTTGCTTGATGAAGCTGTTGAATACTGCCGGAAGAATGGAATAGAATTTTATGCTATTAATAAGAATTACCCTGAAGAAATTTTCGATGAAAGTATAAGCCGTAAAATAAATGCAGATGTATATATTGACGATAAAAACATTGGAGGATTACATGCATGGACAGATATATGGAAAATGCTGAATCCTGAAATGGATCCAAAAAAAATTGAAAAAGCCATGTTAAAAAAATCAAGGAAGTCTTTTATAGAAAGATTTTTCAGATCAAAACGATAAAATATTTTATGCTGTCTTATTGATTTATATTTGAAATGTCTAAATAAATATACTTTTTCAATTTTCAAAAAACTCCAAATAAGTGCAAAAAGAAACAAGATCCAAACTAAGCAATATCTGGTTAAAAGCCTCTGTTGTTGGAAGCTTGTGGGCATCACTGGAAATAATAATAGGAAGTTTTTTACATAATCTTCGCATACCATTTACAGGAACTATGTTAGGAGTTATGGGAGTAATTTTATTAATTGCTTTTCATCAATTATGGAATGACAAAGGGCTGTTCTGGCGATCGGGACTGATATGTGCATTAATGAAATCAATCTCACCAAGTGCTGTAATATTAGGGCCAATGATAGGCATTTTTTCTGAAGCTTTTTTATTGGAAATATTTGTTTTATTATTCGGAAGAAATTTATTCGGATATCTTATTGGTGGTATTTGTGCTGTTCTCACCACATTAATTCAAAAAGTATTGGGCTTTTTAATTGTATATGGATTTGACATCGTAAAAATTATTACAAATCTCTATTATTTTGCTTTAAAACAAATAAATATCAAAGACTTAAATCCTGTTTATCTGATCTTATTGATAATCTTTATTTATATCTTATTTGGAATATTTGCTGCTATATTTGGTTACTATGTTGGTAAAAAAACAATTCACGGCAAAAACTCATGGTCTTCAGGTCAAAAACTCGAATTAAATTCAAAAAAGAAGATATTTGGTAACGAGTTAAAACAGCAATTTTCTGTTTTTCTTTTATTTATGCATCTTATAATAATTTTTATCGGGCTTATTACTATTAATTTTTCTCCTTTTATTTTTTCATTATCCATTTTATTATTATACACAGGATTTTGTATTTATAAATACAGAAATTCATTAAGAATTTTAAAAAAGCCTTTTTTTTGGATACAACTACTTATCATTATTTTATTATCAGCCATTTTCTGGAAAGGGTCTCAAAAAGAGGTATTATTTGATGTTGAAGGAATAATAGTTGGAATTAAAATATGTATCAGGGCTTTAATAATAATAATAGGATTTGTTGGTATAAGTGTTGAATTAAGAAATCCATTGGTTAAAACATTGCTTTATAAAAAAGGATTCTCGCAATTATATCTTTCATTAGGTTTGGCTTTCTCTGCATTGCCTTCTATAATTGACAATATAGCCAGACCAAAACAGGTTATTAAGACACCAATAAAAACTTTAGCAAATCTTATTATAAATGCCAACGAACTTTTAAAAGAATTTGAAACTGCTAATCAATATAAACATCCTGGTATTTTTATCATTACAGGGCAAAGAAATCAGGGAAAAACTACATTCGCAAAAAAAATAGTTACAAAACTTAAAGTACAGGGAATTACAGTTGGAGGTTTTATTGCAGAAGCCATTAACAAAGACAATATTCGTGCAGGTTTTAATCTTGTTGATATCCAGACAGATAAATCAATTCAATTATGCAACATTAATGGTTCAGAAAAATGGCATAAAACAGGACAATTTTATTTTAATCCTGAAGGCCTGGAATTTGGCTATAAATTGTTAGAACCTGATAATTTGCAAAAAGCAGAATTAGTTATTATAGATGAAATAGGACATCTGGAATTAAATAATAATGGCTGGAAAAAATCAATTGATAATTTGCTAAAAAATAGCAATATCCCTATGATATGGATTATTAGAGAAAGTCTTGTTAAAGATGTATTAAATAAATGGGATATTAGAAATTCTAAAATTTTTAATATTTCTTCAAATGACGAAAAAACTGTTTTTAATATTATTTCTTCATATATGGCTGCCAATTCTTTTCCACTTAAAAAATAGCAGACATTAAGTAAGTCCGAATTGTATCCGGATATTTAAACAAAAGTTTCAATCCTTATTTTGGTGGAATTGTAATTTGAAGAGTCGATTTCGACAATCAAGCTTGTAATACTTAAATGTTTCAATCCTTATTTTCGTGGAATTGTAATTT
>DAOVJU010000211.1 GCA_030632095.1 Chlorobiota bacterium | reverse complement strand
TATTTATTATTAGCCTCGCAATTAACCTGTCAGCACAGGAGCTGTTCATTAATGAATTTATGGCTATTAATGATTTAATTTATTCTGATGAAAATGGAGATTATGATGATTGGATTGAAATATTTAATGCAGGTTCAGAATCAGTTGACATTGGAGGTATGTATATTACAGATGACTTAAATAATCCGGGTTTATGGCAAATACCTACATCTGAACCAGAATTAACAACTATACAAGCTATGGGTTTTATAATTCTGTGGGCAGATAAAGAAATGAACCAGGGAACTCTACATGTTGACATGAAACTTAGTGGTACTGGTGAACAAATTGGGATTTCTAATTATGCAGATAGTGAATATTTATATATTGACTCAATAACATTTCCAGGACAATATGCTGATCAATCATATGGAAGATACCCTGATGCTGGTGATGAATGGATGTTTTTTTATTTGCCAACACCAGGCTTTTCTAATTATAATGTAACCACTGTAAGAAGTATTGATTTTAAACCTGATTTTTTTATTTACCCAAACCCAAATAACGGGTGTTTTACAATTGGTTCAAATATGATTGATCATTTTTCATTGGAATTATATAATGTATCAGGGAAAATGGTGCAGAATGAAGATGATGTAAATAAGCAACTTATTATGAATTCTTTTGAAACCAAAGGCATTTATTTTGTAAAACTAATTCATTCAGACAAAAAAAAGTATCAAATAAAAAAAGTAATAATTGAATAGAAAACACTGATTGCATCTGCTCTATAACACATAATTTGTTATTTGACAGCACATTTTTATATTTTTTCAACAATTGCATTAATTGCCTGTTAACTTCAGAACTTTTCCAAATTGCTTACTATACGAAGTATTGCATAATTTTATAGTGCTTTTCTTTTAAATTCTCATTACAATATTTAAATTTGATGTTTTATAACATAATTTATAATTATGATACTTCTTAAAAAGGAACGTTGCAAAAATTGCCTGGATAATAAAAAATCAATTTTCTTAAATTTGACACCAAGAGAAAAAGACATTCTTTATAATAATCATGTATGTTCACGCTATAAAAAAAATGAAATAATTTTTAAGGAAGGTGACCGGCCTCCTGGCCTGATTTGTTTATCAGAAGGCAAAGTAAAAATTTTCACTGAAGGAATAAGTGGCAAAGAACAAATTGTAAGGTTGGCAAAAGCTGTAGGGTTTATTGGTTTCAGGGCATTATTTGCAGAGGAAAACTATATAGCTTCCGCTGTTGCAATTGAAGATTCAGTTGTATGCATCATCGAAAAAGAGAGTTTGTTTAAATTATTACGTATGAATTCTCAGCTTTCAATGTCAATTATCAAATATTTAGCTACCGAATTAGGATTTTCGAATAAAAGAACTGTTATCCTGACACAAAAACATATACGGGGCAGATTGGCTGAGTCTTTATTGTTTTTAGTTGAAACGTATGGCTTTGAAACGGATGGATTAACCATTAAAGTTTATTTATCAAGAGAAGATATTGCTAATTTATCAAATATGACCACTTCAAATGCTATAAGAACACTTGGCTCGTTTGCAAATGAAAATGTAATAGGTATAGCTGGTAGAAAAATAAAAATAATAGATATTAAACAACTTGAGAAAATCAGTGAAATAGGATAGTAATATGATGTAGAAGGCAGTAGACAGTAGGTAGTGACAATAAAAAAACTCCAAATCTCAATAAACAAATAACAAATAAATTCCAAAACTAAATTTAAAAACTCCAAACTGTTTGATATTTAGTTCTGCAAAAATCTGTGTTGCCTCTGAAAAACCTCGAAAAGCTGTATAATAATTTTATATCGAACTCAGGTTAATAGTTATAAGATACAAGAATAGCGTAGCCTTCACAGTAATCAAGGCAATTATATTACAGTTTTATAATTCGTTCTGAATTTAAAAGCCTTCCCTCTCTATATAAACATATCATATAAATCCCGCTACAGAGATTCGATAAACTGACAGAACCTGTGATTTGATTATCAACTTGCTGATTTATAATAATTTGGCCAGTTATGTCAATAATACTTATTTTATCAGTTTTAAAATCACAAACGTAATTCAAATTGTTAGATACCGGATTTGGCCAATAAACTACCTCTTTTCTTGTATCAATCTGGTTCAGAATAGAATTTGGATCCTCAATATCGTTATACCAGTGCGTTAAAATATTTAAACCACCGGGAACATCAAATGCCCTGTTGTCTCCGTCAGGAAATTCTGCTGTTGCCCAGTTTTCATTTATTCTAAACTTATACTCGATATGTTCATTTGATGGAACATTAAACAATGTATATGAATAAATTAAATCATCATTCCCATCAAAAATCTGCCCGGAACCTTGCCAGTTATTAAAAGATCCCGGAACGTCTATAATATCATTTTCAGGATTAAAGTTTCCCAATACTGACTGGTAAGACATTTTAACATTTAGAGTAACTGTGGCCTGGGTTTCATCCGTATTTGAATAATTAGGGCTTACAATATCTAATATCTCAATTTGCTGTTCGCCTTCAACTATAGTTCCACTGCTTATATCACTTTGTTGAGGGCCATAAACTAAAGAAGTTATCTCAGTATAAATTGAGTTGTTGTTCTCAAAGATACCTATTGTTTCACCATCCTTGCTTAACTTAAAATTTGTATGATCGGCTCCCTGTTCGTCGTCCCTATCTGTCCAGATTAAAAAGAATTCATCTGGTTCTAATGTAATTGATGGTAACCTCCATTTGTCCGGCCTGTTTAAATCATCGGTTAAATATTTATTTCCGAGAAAAGCAGCTTCATTGTCAGCATTATGGATTTCAACCCAATCATCAAACTCCCCGTAATTATCAGCAATACTTATTGAATTACTGGCCATAAATTCGTTAATAACCAGTTTAACTGATGGTTGATTAATATATATGCTGATGGCCCCTTCCCTGGGATATCTTGAAACCTGCCCAATATTATCTTCAGTTCTCAGGTAATAATTAATTACACCACTTTCAATATATAATTCCATTGTAGCGGTATAAATTCCATCATCAGCTTCTTCATCAAAATCAATTCCATCATCTGACAAATTTATTGAATCAGGTACTGATCCTTCTATTTCATATATCATTTTTGCTGTAACCTCACTTTCATCGTCAATCCTGGCTGAAACTAATAAAGTTTGATTTTCATTTATTAATTGCTGGTTAACTGTTGCATAAGCAGGGAAAATATTATTCACTTCCAACTGGTAAATTGCAGAATTGTGCCTTGCTTCAATATAAGGTTTCAGGCCATATGTAACATGAGCACCTAAAGCCGCATCGAATGATGTTTCATAATCGCTGAAATCCCAACCATAATTCAAAGGTGCATAAGGATCAACTGCCACGTACGGATCAATTAAACTTTTAATGGTATCAATATTAGAAAAAAGATCACTGTTGTTGAAATATTCATCTAATAGCTTATTCATATAATATGAAAATTGATCTTTATAGATATCGTTTTCCATTATACGTTCAAATAATGGCCTCCATTCCCAGTCGCTTGACCAGTTATATATATCCCTGTATCCCCAGTCAACCCCAAACCAATCAATGCCAAAAGTGTTATCCAGGTCGTAAGGTATAAATTCAAATTTTCCCGTATTTAAATTATTATACAAGTAAAAATTATTTTTATTAACTGAATATGCATCCCAATGCCCTGTTAAAATTTCTATTACTAAATATTTTATAAAACTATTTACATTGAATACTTTCTCAAGCTCGGTTGCAAATTCAGCATCTGAAGTATTATTAAGCACATCAATGAATTCAGCAAGGTCTGAATAATCATCTATTTCTTCGTTGGTCCTTAAATCATATGCCCTTCTGTCTCCATTTTCAAACTTATATAAATCCGGATCATCGCCCAGATATACAAGGTCTGCCGGCCATAAGCATTTGAATAGATTCCCGCTTTTATTTCCAAACCTTAAATCAACAAATTCATCATCAACATGTTCTACATTTATATATAAGCCCTTGTATTCATTATTAATATAGAACTCAACATAAGCTGCCCTGGATGCAGGGATATCAATAATATCAAATAATTCCCAGCTTAAGCGCGATCTAATAATTGAAGGATCGTTATGCTCACCGTTAAGGTTCATTTTTTCCAGCCCATAAAACTTTTGTCTATAAAATGTATTAAATGATACTTTAAATGATTTTTTTGCTGACCATCGCGAAGTATTGCCCCTTAACCTAAAACCAATATTAAAAACAGTATCCAGTACCATTGAGTTTTGAAAAATAAATGTAGCCGGAAATTCATGATAACTTTCTTCATTTCCCGGAGCTAAAATTACAGCTAAAGAATCAGGATCAATTATTATATCAACACGTGATACTTCGCCAGGTGCATATACCGTATCGATATTATTTTTACCTGCCTGGGCATTACTGTTTAATGTTGCCAGGATAAGGAATAAAATACCTGAAAGCTTATCTAAATATTTCATCTTTAAAGGACTAAAATTCAGACTTTACATATTTTACTTAATAAGATTGAATCTGCTACGAAAAGTTTTTTTTGCCACAAAGACACGAAAACACCAAGATACACAAAAGATAAGGCATTGGAAATAAACCCTTTGTGGATATTGGTGTTTTAGTGGCATTTTCTTTTTTTTGACTTTTCGGACCGGGCTCAAAATTAAATGTTACCGCTTAATTAACTTCTGCGAAAAAGATCCGCCAGATGTATTTATTTTACAGAAATAAATTCCTGTACTCACTTCAATTCCATTATAGTTTTTTCCGTTCCACTCAACAGAATTAGTTCCTTGCGCAAGATAACCAACATTGATATCATTTACTAACTGACCTATTGAATTAAATATTTCAATGGAAACTATGTCATTTAAAAATTCATGTATTTCAATTACAAACCGGTCTGATGAAGGATTAGGATAAATTAAAAAACTTAAACCGGTTTCATTCAGATCAAAAGAGTATTCAATAATATCAGGAGTTTGAAGCCTAAGCGTTGTATATATACGATATTCTCCAGGCTCAAATGTTAGTGTTTCGTTTGTGTTTTCAACATTTATAGAATCGCCTGTAAAATATTCATACCAATATCCGGTTTCCTGGAATTCAGGATCTATTTCTTTCGAAACTACATCAAAATTTCCAAGAATATTAACATTCATTGATTCATGTTCAATCTTTATTGATTTTATTGAATAATAAGTATTCATGGTAAAATCGTCACTTGTAAATGCTTCATGATTAAGTTTAAGATCAATCAAGGCTTGATAAACCTGGTATAAGCGGTATCTGTCAGATACATCATAATAATTCCACAAAATTGGTTTCGGGCATACCCTGCAATCGTAATTAATTGTAATATCATAACCCAATTCACCAAATTGCCAGATCATTTTAGGCCCGGGAACTGTAAAAAAGAACGATACTGCCAGTTCCATTCTTTTCAGTGCAATCCATAATTGTCTTGTATCATATTCACCAGTATGATTTCCCCACTGATAGTTTTTATACATTAACCGTTCTTCATCATGGCTTTCCATATAACCAATAACATGTGGCACGCTCCAGTTTCTTTTTTTATACGAGATCCAGGAAAAGTCAGATTTTCCACTTTCATTCCAACCCATGGTTCCTTCATTATAATTATGATTTAAATTTCCCCAAAGTAGTATTCCATATTCGGCAAGAACTTTTTCTTCAGAGTTATCGGATAAATGTTCAAAACATACAATTGCATTGCTGTTACGTTCCCATATTTCGTCTGCCATACGTTTCAAAATAGCTATACGATCAGCATCATAAGCACTTCCCCAATCAGAAGGCCCATATATAGTATTAGAAAAACCTTTGGTAAAATCGAAACGGAAACCATCAATTTTATATTCGCGCATCCAATAGCCATTAATGCTATCAATAAGTTTTTGAGTTTCATGGCTTTCATGGTTAAAATCATAACCCCAGTGTGCATCCGGATTTTGAAAACTATGTTCCTGGTTATACCAGGGATTTTCAGCAGATGGCTGGTTGTTTTCAGCATCCCAGTACATTCTCACAAAAGGCGATTGCCCATACGAATGATTTAATACCATATCCATGAACACTGCTATTCCTCGTTTATGGCATTCATCAATGAACCGCTTATAATCGTTTTTTGTTCCGTATGCTTTGTCGGGTGCAAAATAAAAAGCAGGATTATAACCCCAGCTATTATTTCCTTCAAATTCGTTAAACGGCATTAGTTCAATTACGTTTACTCCTAAGTTTTCTAGATAATCCAGCGTATCAGTAACT
>DAOVJU010000369.1 GCA_030632095.1 Chlorobiota bacterium | reverse complement strand
TTAAACTTACCGGTAAATTAAGTGGCTGGACTGCTGCAAAAGATGTAATTCTTAAACTTGCAGGAATTCTTACAGTAAAAGGGGGGACAGGAGCCATTGTTGAATATTTTGGCGAAGGAGCAAAAACAATCTCCTGTACCGGAAAAGGAACTATTTGTAACATGGGAGCTGAAATTGGTGCAACAACTTCAACATTTGGTTATGATGAAAAAATGAGCGAATTTCTAAGAAGTACAGGAAGATCTGAAATTGCTGATGAGGCCGATAAATTAAAGAGTTATCTCACGGGTGATGATGAAGTATACGCTAATCCTGAAAAATATTTTGACCAGGTAATTGAAATTAATTTATCTGAACTGGAACCACATATAAATGGCCCATTTTCTCCTGACAGGGCATGGCCAATTTCTGAATTTGCCAAGGCAGTAAAAGAAAATAAATTTCCACAAAAATTAGAAGTCGGGTTAATTGGTTCATGTACAAATTCTTCATATGAAGATATTACCCGTGCCGAATCTGTTGCAAGGCTAGCCGTGGAAAAAAACATTCCACTTAAGGCTGAGTTTATAATAAGTCCAGGATCAGAACAGGTTTTTTATACAGTTAAAAGAGACGGATTATTAGATACATTTGATAAACTTGGAGCTACTGTTTTAGCTAATGCCTGCGGGCCTTGCATTGGCCAATGGGCAAGAAAAGACGCTGAAAAAGAAGAAAGAAATTCCATTATACATTCATTTAATAGAAATTTTGCAAAACGCGCTGATGGAAATCCAAATACCCATGCCTTTGTTGCATCACCTGAAATTGTAACAGCAATGGCCTTAGCCGGAAATTTAACATTTAATCCATTAAAGGATACTTTAAAAGACATGGATGGAAATGAAATTAAACTTGAAAAACCAAAAGGAATTGAATTACCGGTAAATGGTTTTGCTGTTGAAGACAATGGTTACCAACCTCCGGCTAAAGATGGCAGTGATATTGAAGTTGTGGTTGATCCTAAATCAGAGCGTATTCAAATCTTAACTCCTTTTAATGCCTGGGATGGAAATGATTATTTAGGTTTAAATCTGCTAATTAGAGCTAAAGGAAAATGTACAACCGATCATATTTCTATGGCCGGGCCATGGTTACATTATCGTGGACATTTGGATAATATTTCGAATAATATGTTGATTGGTGCTGTGAATTATTACAACGAAAAAACCAATTATATTAAGAATCAATTAACAGGTGAATATAATGAGGTTCCAAAAACAGCAAGAACATACAAAGAATCCGGTAATGGTTCAATTGTGGTTGGTGACGAAAATTATGGAGAAGGGTCCTCACGGGAACATGCTGCTATGGAGCCAAGAAATTTAGGTGTTAAGGTTGTATTGGTACGTTCTTTTGCAAGAATTCATGAAACAAACCTGAAGAAACAGGGTATGTTGGCGCTAACTTTTGCAAACAAAGGTGATTATGACAAATTTCAGGAAGATGATAAGATTGACATTATAGTTTCTGAATTTGCTCCAAACAAACCGTTAAAATTAATACTTAACCATGCAGATGGTTCTAAAGACGAATTTTTTACCAACCATACATATAATGAAAATCAAATTGAATGGTTTAAGGCTGGTTCAGCACTAAATTTAATTAAGAAACAATATCAATAATTTTTAATCAAAACCTAACAGGTTTTAAAAACCTGTTAGGTTTATTTAATCAATTAAAAGCCTCACTTTTAATAACAATCAGTTTGCTTCTTGTCATTTCATGCATTGAATATGGAATCCCTCCTAATCCAATCCCTGAAGAATCCCTGCCACCAAATGGCATCCAGTCAACACGAAATGCAGTATGATCGTTTACCATTACTGTTGATGCGTTTATTCTATTCACCATTTCAAAGGCACTGTCAATATCCTTTGTAAATACTGATGCCTGAAATGCAAATTCCAGTTCGTTTATCTTTCTTATTGCTTCTTCCTTATCAATAAATGGATATACCGCTACTACAGGTCCAAACACTTCTTCTTTAGAAACTAATGCATCATCCGAAGGATCAAGAATAATAGTTGGTTCAAAACAAGTATCAGAAATTCTTTTACCACCACATATTATTTCTCCATTATTATTTTTTGCATCCTCAATCCAATGTTCCAGACGGCTAATTTCTTCAGTTACTATCAAAGGGCCTACTTCAGTTTTCGGATCTAATGGATCGCCAACAACCAGGCTTTCTACAGATAATTTTAGCTTTCTTACAAACTCATCAAAAATATTACTATGAACAAATATCTTTTGAACAGAAACACAAACTTGTCCTGCGTGATAAAATCCGGCTTTTGTAAGCATTGGTATTGCCTTTTCCAAATCTGCATCCTTTTCAACAATTACCGGTGCAACTCCACCATGTTCAAGAGCACATCGGGTTCCTGGAGATAATTTTGAACGCAGCTTCCATCCTACTTCACCTGACCCAATAAATGATAAATAATTTACTCGTTTATCAGTAACAAGTTTCTCAGCAAGATTACTTTTGCATACAACAACCTGGCAAAATTCTTCCGGTAATCCTGCTTCATACAAAATATTCACAAAATTAATGCATGACAAAGGTGTTGTTGATGCCGGTTTTACAATTACAGGAGCACCAACTGCTATTGCCGGAATAGTTTGATGAACAATTAAATTTAGCGGATGATTAAACGCCGATATTGAAACCACAACTCCAATTGGTTCCCTTACCGTAAAACCTAATCGATTAACCGATGCCTGGGTCAATCCTAATGGTATTTCCTCCCCTTTTATTTGTCCTAAATGTTCAATTCCAAGTTTTACTCCATTAATTGCTCTTAATACTTCTACTTTGGAATCCGTATATGGTTTACCTCCTTCTTCAGCAGCAATTTTTGTCAATTCTTCTATCCTTTTTGACATTATTTGTGCTGCTTTTTCTAAAATTTCAATGCGCTTATATTTTGGTAACCATTTTGATCTATCCATGAATAAATTATGTGCAACTGAAAGTGATTTTTCTATTTGATTTTCATCCATTAATGTGACTTCTTTTATCAAATGATGATCGTAAGGGGATTTTACCTGGAGAGTATTCATGATGATTAATTTAATTCATTTTTAAGTTTAAATACAGTGTAATAGATTATTCAAATCAAATTTACATAAAAAACATTCCCGCAAAAGCGGGAATCCAGGATTATTTGCAAAAAACTAATAAATAATATTCAATTTATGGTTTTACTCTTTTCCTATCTATAATTGATATGCGTTTACGATTCATCAAACCTAACTAATTCCTGGATCCCCACATCCGTGGGGATGTGTTATGAGTGATAGAAAAGAGGCGATTACAAACTTTTAGGATGAATCATTTTTGTCTCATCCTAAAAAAGGATTATACTGGAATTGCAGCAATATTAAATATACAATATATGATATACTATATTCGATTTACGATTTGTTAAAATATCTCCATCAATTCTTTTAATGAACTTATTTCAAAGGTGATTTCGCCATTATGTGGAATATTGTCAGGATTAAAATAGACCTGGTCAATTCCTGCATCTGATGCTCCTTGAATATCAACTTCAAGATCGTCGCCAATCATAATGCTTTCAGATTTTTTAGCATGAACCGAAGATAATGCAAAATGAAATATTTTAGAATTTGGTTTGTATGAACCTGCATTTTCACCGGTTATTACACGTGAAAAATATGTATTTAAATTACAGTTTTTCATTTTAACAAATTGCACCTCATTAAATCCATTAGTAATTATATACAATTTATATTTCTTTTCTTTTAAATAGTTTAATGCTCCGTATGTATAAGGAAAAACATTTTTCTTTGTAGGGCTTATTTTTACATAATCGTTTCCGATAAGATGGGCAAGTTTCTGGTTTTTTACATTCACTTCCAACAATGTATTATAAAACCGCAATGATATGAGAACTTCTTTTTTAAGCTTTCCTTCACGGTATTCAGTCCATAGTTTATCATTGTTGGCATGATAAGTATTGCAGAATTGAATAAAATCAATAAAGTGATTACTTAATTGGTATTTATTATATATTTCACGAAGTGTTTCTTTAGAATTTTCATCAAAATCCCAAATCGTACGATCAAGATCAAAAAATATGTGCTTATATTTTTTCATGTTATATTTCTTCTCCAAACTGGCACACATTTAACGGATAGTGTAACGCGTGACAAATTTTAATGTATTAACCTGAGTTCGATATAAAATTATTATACAGCTTTTCGAGGTTTTTCAGAGGCAACACAGATTTTTGCAGAACTAACGGGTTAATTTAAGAAAATATGGGGAAGCATATGGAAAACCTCGAAATGCCCAAAGGGAAACCAAATAGAGGGCAATCTTCTTAGAATAAAATGTTTTAAAATAACTCG
>DAOVJU010000499.1 GCA_030632095.1 Chlorobiota bacterium | reverse complement strand
TTCCCTTTGGGCATTTCGAGGTTTTCCATATGCTTCCCCATATTTTCTTGAATTAACCCGTTAGTTCTGCAAAAATCTGTGTTGCCTCTGAAAAACCTCGAAAAGCTGTATAATAATTTTATATCGAACTCAGGTTATTACCTTATTTATAAAATTAGTTAAAATTTTTCATATTAAGGTAAACCGTTTTAACTGAATTATAATTAGTGCGTGTCTATAAAGTTTAATTGGTTAGCTATAATCCTTCCTTTAAAGGTAAAATTCTGTTAATTATTAAATCTATATTTAGAATTTTTATATTTTTGTAGCCTGATTTTAACTTTTATTTAAATTAAATTAAAATAACAAATGGCTTATAAAAAAGAAAATATCATTGAGGCACTATGTCATGTATTTTATCCGGATTCTGAAAAGGATTTAGTTGCCTTAAACATGATTGATAATATAAAAACTGAAGAAAAAAAAATAAGTTTTTCATTGGTTTTACCAACATTAAATAATCCATTTAAAAGCTCTATCAAAAAAGCTTGTATTAATGCAATAAAAAGTTTTGTTGATAAGGAAGCAGAGGTTGAAATAGATATTACTGCAAAAATATCTATTGGACGAATAGACCAGCAGGAAATCCTGCCAGGGGTAAAAAATATAATTGCTATAGCATCAGGCAAAGGCGGTGTTGGAAAATCTACAATATCTTCCAACCTTGCTGTGGCATTAGCTATGAATGGAGCAAAAGTAGGATTGATTGATGCAGATATTTACGGGCCATCAATTCCTAAAATGTTTAATGTTGAAAATGAAAGGCCATACTTAAAAGAAATAAATGGGAAAAACAGAATAGTTCCCGTTGAAAAATATGGTGTAAAAATGCTGTCAATAGGCTTTTTTGCTAATCAATCTGATGCATTAGTTTGGCGTGGCCCGATGGCTACTAATGCTATAAAACAATTAATTAATGACGGCGACTGGGGCGAACTGGATTATTTGTTAATTGATCTTCCTCCCGGAACCAGCGACATTCATCTTACAATGGTTCAAACTGTTCCGGTTACAGGTGTTATAATTGTTAGCACCCCTCAGGATGTAGCTTTGGCAGATGCGATTAAAGGAATTAGTATGTTTCGGGGAGATAAGATTAATGTTCCTGTTTTAGGTTTGATAGAAAATATGGCATGGTTTACTCCTGATGAATTACCAGATAATAAATATTATATTTTTGGTAAAGAAGGATGCAAAAAACTGGCTGAAAAACTTCAAATACCTTTAATTGGCCAAATTCCTATTGTACAAAATATTTGTGAAGGCGGGGACATGGGAAGGCCAATTGTCCTTGAAGAAAATCAAATGAGTAAAGCTTTTAAAGAACTATCAGAAGTTGTATCAAAAGAAATTGCAATTAGAAATGCAAATATTGCACCGACAAAAAAAGTAGAAATTACAAATAATGATGGTTGTTCCGCGGCGAAAGAATAACTTTTATAGTATAAAGATTTAACTTATGGATAACAAGCAAGACATTATTGACAAAATAAATAAAGCACTGGATGTTATAAGGCCTTTTCTAAATGCTGATGGTGGTGATATATCATTTGTAGAGCTCACTGATGATATGATTGTAAAAGTACAATTATTAGGTGCATGCCGTTATTGTTCTATGAACATGCAAACTTTAAAATCAGGAGTGGAACATACAATAAAGAAAGCAATACCGGAGATAAAGGAAGTAATTTCTGTTGATGAAGATAACCTTCCTTAATGCTGATAATGGATATTGGCCAAAAGTATAATAAGAAGAAAATTATTAATGATCCGGTTTATGGTATAATCACCATACCTTCTGATTTCATTTACGAATTAATTGAACATCCATACTTTCAACGCTTAAACAGAATTCGCCAATTAGGCCTTACTTACCTGGTTTATCCGGGAGCGGTTCATTCAAGGTTTCACCATGCTTTAGGGGCAGTGTATTTAATGAATGAAGCAATTAATATTATCCGCTCAAAAGGTCATGAAATAACTGCTGAAGAAGCAAACGCAGTTCAAACTGCAATATTATTACATGATATTGGACATGGCCCATTTTCACACACTCTTGAGAATCACATCGTAGAAGGAATTTCGCATGAATTACTTTCTTTGGTTTTCATGAATAAACTTAATAAAATCTATAAAGGAGAACTCAATTTAGCCATCAAAATCTTCCAGGATAAATACGAAAAAAAATTCTTACATCAATTGGTATCCAGCCAGTTAGATATGGACCGTTTAGACTACCTTAGAAGAGATAGTTATTTTACCGGGGTAAGCGAAGGCATAGTGGGATCTGACCGTATCATTAAAATGCTGCAGGTTCATAACGATTCAATTGTTATTGAAGAAAAGGGGATTTATTCAATTGAAAAATTCCTTATTGCCAGGCGGCTTATGTATTGGCAGGTTTATTTACATAAGACTGTTTTAGCTGCTGATCAACTATTAGTTAAGATCTTACAAAGGGCCAAATATTTAATTCGGAATGGAGAAAAATTATTTTCTTCTGATACGCTTATGTTCTTCCTGAAGAATGATATCCAAATAGAAGATTTTTATAATTCTGATTTAAAAGATGTTGACTCAGTTTTAGATACATTTGCTCAATTAGATGACAATGATATTCTTTCTGCAATTAAAGCATGGGTAAAATCAAAAGATAAAATTTTGTCAGACTTATCTTATAGATTAATAAATAGAAAATTATTTTCAATAAGACTGCAAAACGGTCCTTTTAATGTAACTGAATTAGATAGTATTAAAAATAATACTTTAATAAAATTAGGCATCACAGAAGATGAATGCAAATACTATGTATTTACTGATCAAATAAGTAATGCAGCTTACAGTTTTGAAGATGAGAGCATTAACATTCTTTCAAAGTCCGGGAAATTAACCGATATTGCAGAAGCTTCAGATATGCTTAATCATGCTGTTTTATCTAAAACAGTTAAAAAATATTTCTTGTGTTTCCCTAAAGATACAATTATCAGTTAGAAAGTATATAAGAATTACTTAAATTTCTGCATATCAACAACTTCTGGCATGATCTTTAATAGCTTGAAAAATATTAGTAGATTTGCAAAAAACTATAAACCATGGAATTTTCAGCAAAAACAATAGCCGGTT
>DAOVJU010000347.1 GCA_030632095.1 Chlorobiota bacterium | reverse complement strand
TGTGAAAAAATATAATGAAAACGGCATTTGCATTAGTTATTATGTTTTAAACCTAATCCCTGAAGAGTATAATTGGTTTTCACCCCAAGAAATAATTATTGATAGTGAAAATAATATAATTTTGGCTTTTTCATACCAGGGCCAGGTCCTTTACCATAATGATACAATTGCAGAATTTGAGGTTTATTATGACTATTATAAATCTGTTATTGTGAAACTTGATCAACAGGGCAATTTAATTTTTACAACAAATTTTGAAAAAAGCTATTATATAGAATGCTGTAGTATTGATATAGATGCTGACAATAATATTTATGCAACCGGGTTTTTTAAAGATACATTAATTATTCAAAATGATACATCACTTGCTAATGAAAGAGATGTTTTTATATTAAAAGCAAATACACAAGGAGAATTTGAATGGATTAGGAAAATTGGTGAAGATGGTCATACTGATGAAGGCTATTCAATTGCTATAGGTAGTGATAATATGTGTTACATAAGTGCAGAAATTGATAGTTATTGTACAATTGAAAATACAATGATTAACCCAGGGCAAAACATATTAAAATTTGATTTAGACGGGAATTTCATAAAACTATTTAATGTGAATGACACAATTGGTTTTAAAAAAGATTCTTATGGGCTTCCTTCGCTTTTACCGTTTAATAATAACAATGAAATAATATTAAACTTTAATAATGATTATCTTATAAAATTCTCCGACAAACTTGAAATCCTTAAGTTGATTGATTATTCATATCCATCATCAAACTTTATTGGTGTAACTTACATGGATGATTCAGATAATATTCTAATATCAGGAGTTTTTAAAGACAGTCTTGTAATAGCTGATACAACTATATACAAATTAGGAGATAACCATTATATCTTGGCTTATGATAAATTAGAACGATTTAAATGGATAAAATATACGAACTATTATTATTACGTTTTTAGTAATAACAATAACGTTTTCTTAGCAGGTTTGGAGGATGATAATTGGGTCTTTGGAAAAATTAAACAAACAGCAAATAAAATCATTAGAATCCCCAAAAAGAAAGAGCTTAATATTTATCCAAACCCTGCAAGTAACATAATAAATATTAATGAATCAAAATGGCCATATCGTGTTGATATATATACTATTAATGGCCAAAAAGTTTATTCAGAAGAAAATGTAACCGGAAATAAAATAAATTTAGAACAGTTTTCAAAAGGTATATATATAATTAAGATTGAAACTAAGGAACAAAACTATACTGAAAAGATTATCCTTGAGTAACTAAACTTTCTCAACCTGCGAGGTTTAAGTAAGTTAATGAATACAAAAATGGCAGGTTGAAAGCATTTCAAATATTCTCAACCTCGCAGGTGGTGTGTTAATTATTTCGTATAATGTAAAAATTTTTACACCCTGTTTTTTATTAAACCCCGGATAAAAGGATACTATCTTTCGAAAAGATAGTATCCTTCTCCAAGATTCTTAACACCCCACCTCGCAGGTTTTTTCAAAAGGAAATGGAAAAAACCAGAAAAACAGGCTGATGAAATAATATTTATAATCTCATAAATTAACACTGTTTTATCATAAGAATTCAAACTATATTCATATTTTTAGAGAACATTAAATTTTCTTTAAACAGATGCCTTCGTATACCATCAAAGAATTAGCTAAAACTTCAAATGGTGAAATTATTGGAAATGAAGACACTGTTATACATAATATAATTATCGATAGCAGAAGTTTAGATTTTCTTACAAATACATTGTTTATAGCAATTCCCGGAAAACACCACGATGGGCATAAATATATTCCGGAGCTTTATAAAAAAGGTATCTGCAATTATTTAGTCCAAAAAAACCATTTTCAGGAGTTTAAAAAGTACAATAAAGCATCTTTTATAGTTGTTAATAATTCCGTTGAAGCTTTGCATGCAATAAGCTCATTTCATAGAAGTAATTTTTCAGTTCCGGTTATCGGTATCACAGGAAGTAACGGGAAAACAATGATAAAAGAATGGTTGAATTATGTTTTACATGATACTTTTGCAATAGCCCGCTCACCTAAAAGTTACAATTCTCAGGTAGGAGTACCATTGTCAGTATGGCAATTGGATAATACCACTGAACTTGGCATTTTTGAAGCTGGGATTTCAATGCCGGGTGAAATGCAAAATCTTGAGTATATTATAAAGCCAACTATTGGTTTAATCACAAATATAGGCCCTCCACACCAGGAAAACTTTCAATCGTTAGAACAAAAAGCAAGGGAGAAATTAAGACTATTCAGGCATTGCAAAATAATTTTTTATTGTAAAGACCACAATATTATTCATGAACTTATTGAAAGTTCCGGGGAATGTAAAAACACATTAAAATTCAACTGGTCATTAAATAGCAAAGCAGATGTATACATTAAAACAATAATGAAATCAGATCAGGCTACCAAAATAACCGCGAAGTACAAAAACGAAATCTTAAATATAAGTATTCCGTATATCGATAATGCTTCTATTGAAAATGCAATACATGTATTATGTATTTTATTGTACCTGAAAATAGACCGAAAAATAATTATTAGTCATTTTAATACATTGCCTTCCATTGAAATGAGAATGGAACTGTTAAAAGGCAATAATAACTGTACTATAATAAATGATATTTATAATTCTGATTTTGAATCACTAAGAATAGCGCTTGATTTTCTTGATCAACAAAATCAATATAATAAGAAAAAAGTAATCTTATCAGATATATTTCAAAGTGGTTCAAAACCTGAAGAATTATATAAAAAAATTGCCAGGCTGATCAACTCTAAAGAAATAAATCATTTTATAGGAATTGGCGGGAATTTATACAATTACAGAAACGAATTCAAAGGTAAAACAGATTTCTTCCTGACTACAAATGATTTTTTAGATCAGGTACATTCGGTTAAATTCAACAATGAAGCTATATTATTAAAGGGCTCAAGGGTTTTTGAATTTGAGAAAATTACAAATTATTTACAGGAGACAACCCATTCAACGATTTTGGAAATAAATTTAGATGCAATGGTTAATAATCTGGATTTTTTCCGTTCGCTTCTTAAGCCAAAAACACGAATAATGGTTATGGTAAAAGCATTTTCGTATGGTAGCGGCACATATGAAATAGCCAATTTATTACAATATCATAATGTTGATTACCTTGCAGTTGCTTTTGTTGACGAAGGAATATTTCTTCGTAAGAACGGGATTAACATGCCTGTTCTTGTAATGAACCCCGAAATTAATAGCTATAATCAATTACTTGAATATAATCTGGAACCAGAAATCTATAATTTTAAAACATTTAATGCGTTTAATGATCTTTTATTAAAAAGAAATATCAAAAACTATCCAATTCATTTAAAGATTGATACGGGCATGCATAGGCTTGGTTTTCTTGAAAATGAAATAGATGAATTAATTCAACACCTGAAAAAATCCAATTTTAAAATTCAATCAATATTTTCTCACCTGGCAGCAAGCGAGGAACCTGAACATGATGATTTTTCAAAACAGCAATATGAGCTTTACAACAAAATATCCGGTAAAATTATCAATGAATTTGATTATCATATTATAAGGCATATTTTAAATTCATCAGGAATTGAGCGGTTTCCTGAAATGCAGTTGGAAATGGTAAGGCTGGGAATAGGTTTATATGGTGTTAGTTTAACTAATAAGGATAAACTTCAGAATATAAGCACATTAAAGACCAGGATATCACAAATAAAAGAGTTGGATAAAAAAGAAACCGTAGGCTATAACCGTAAAGGAAAACTTAAAGCGAGATCGAGAATTGGTATTATACCTGTTGGATATGCAGATGGATTAAACAGGAAAACCGGTAACGGAAACTGGAAAATGCTTGTAAACAATAACTATGTTCCAATCTTAGGCAATATTTGTATGGATATGTGTATGTTAGACTTAACTAAAACAAGTGCAAAAGAAGGGGATGAAGTTGAGATATTTGGTGATCAAAATACAATAGTACAAATGGCCAAATGTATTGACACTATTCCGTACGAAGTTTTAACTAATATTTCCCAGCGGGTAAAAAGAGTTTATTTTAAAGATTAATTTTTATCACTTTTTTAATGAGAAGATTACCAATAAGTATAGTATTTATAATCATTTATTCATTATTTGCAGTACCTGGTTTATTTGCACAAAATATAACAGGGGGAAATCCTTATATCCAGAACTATGACGATAAGGATTACAAAACACCCGAAAATCAAATATGGGCCGTTTTGCAAGACCAAAGAGGGCTAATGTATTTTGGAAATAATGATGGTTTACTTGAATTTGACGGGACAAACTGGAGGCTAATTGTAATGCCAAATAAATCAGTAGTCCGTTCTCTGGCAATGGATAGTACCGGAAGAATATATGTTGGCGCTAAAAGTGAATTTGGCTACATTGAGACCGATACAACCGGTCTGATGCAATATATTTCCCTTACTGGAAAAATTCCTGAAAAATATATGAATTTTGGTGATGTATGGCAAACATCCATTATAAATGATCAAATTATTTTCAGAACAGCATATTTCGTATTTTTTTTTAAGGATAATGAAATAAACGTATTAAAATCT
>DAOVJU010000050.1 GCA_030632095.1 Chlorobiota bacterium | reverse complement strand
ATTTTAAGGGTGTTGTGCCTTCAGAAATTGAAAAATTACAAAAATTGCCCGGTGTTGGACGTAAAACCGCAAATGTAATTGCTTCTGTTGTTTATAATAAACCTACAATGGCAGTAGATACACATGTTTTTAGAGTAGCAAAAAGAATCGGATTAACAATAAATGCTAAAAATCCGTATCAGGCTGAAATGCAATTGATTAAATACATTCCGAAAAAACATATTCCAATAGCTCATCATTGGCTGATTTTACATGGCAGGTATATTTGTACAGCAAGAAGTCCAAAGTGTTTTGAGTGTGGGATAAAAGATTTTTGTAAATTTTATAGTTTCAACTAAATTTATAGCAACTCAGTAATTATCAGCGCATTTAATTCATTAGAAAATTGCGATTCAAGCAGGATTTTTCGTTTCCCAATCATTTCCGGTAAAAATTCTTCATGTATTAGTGACGAAATGCTTTCAAGTATTTGATCAGGCGAATTTGCTATTGTGCAAACAGTATCAAGGCCGGTATTGTTAATCATATGGTCATTAACAATACAAAATCGTCCATTATATAATGCATTAAGCAATTTTAGTTTTAATCCTGTGCTTTGAAATGTAATTAAAATATTAATATGTGCATTTCTTATCAAATCATGCATTTTTTCTTCACCAGGATTGCTTTCAAGAATTATATTTTCATATTTACAAATTATTTTCTCAATATGTTTAGATGGATTTTTACCTGCGATTATTACTTTACGTTGTATTTTAGTAAATACTTCTTTTATCAAGTAAATAACAGCATTAATATTTTCAGGAACTGAAAGGTTCCCGTGATATAGTATATAATCTGATTTGCCTTCAATACAACTTATTGATTCGTTTGAATGAAATGCCGGAACTAATAATGTTTGCTTAAATTTAACTTCTAGTTTTACTCTGTCGTTTTCAGAAATTGCGAGATGACAATTTATTCTTTTCAATCTATTAAAATATCTTTTCAATTTAGCAGCTTCAGTAAAGAGATATATTTTCTCAAAGATGTTCTTTTCAGATTTTGCCAGTTTAAAGTAATATTCATGTTCAATGTTATGATGCCTTATGAATTTCTTCCGGTTACTTAATTCAATGTGATTTGCGAAATAGGTTGTATGCAGTCCTTCAAAAAGAATTGGGTATTCATTTTTTTTTAGGTTTTTAAGCAACTCTTTATTCGATCTTGTAATAACAATATATGGTAACAAGCTCAAAAAGAATTTCAATCCTTTATTGCGCTTGTAATAATATACATTCTCACAGTAATTTTTTAATACATTTGATTTATCCCTACCATATTGAAAACAATGCAGTTGTACTCTAACACCTTGATTATAAAGCGATTTTATTTTATAAAAGATATCGATAACACCACCGTAATCTGGTGGATAAGGTATATTTAATGCAATAATGTTCAGGTGCTTCTCGTTCATTCAGCAATTTATATTAAAACAAAAATAGTATTATTAATGGCTAAATAATATTTTAAGGTGCTCGTGAAAATTCTTTAATTTACAAATAAAAAATATGCCACCAAAGCACAAAAACACAAAATTACACCAAAATAAATATGAACCGATACCCTATGAATTGAAGGCGAAATAATATTTAGCTATTAAGTAGTAGTTATAAAAACTACCTGATTTTGAAAATCACAAGTCCCAAACATCAAAATTTAAAATAAATTCCAATTTTTAAATAATTAAATATCAAACAGTTTGGAGTTTTGGAATTTATTTGTTATTTGTTTATTGTGATTTGGAGTTTTCATATTGTCACTAAGCACCTAATAGTTATCTTTGCAGCATTAAATTTCAGAAAATATTGAAAATGGATCTTATTTTAAATCTAACTGAAAGTATTGAAACTATATTAAAAAATATATATAATTCAGATATTGATAAAAAAGCAATTTCTATTCAAAAAACGCGTATTGAGTTTGAAGGCGATTTCACATTAGTTGTTTTTCCGTTTTTGAAAATATCCCGTAAATCACCTGAAATAACAGCAAATGAAATTGGAAATGAGCTCATAAAGGTGAGTTACATTGAGAACTTTAATGTTATTAAGGGATTTCTAAATATCACAATTAGTCATAAGTACTGGATAGACTTTTTATACCAATCTTTACAAAATAATACATTTGGATTTACAGATGATCCGGGAGAGAAGAAACAAGTAATGATTGAATTTTCTTCACCCAATACAAACAAACCTTTACATTTAGGACATATTAGAAATAATTTACTAGGTTTCTCAATAGCAAAAATTCTGGAAGCCAATGGTCATCATGTAACAAAAGTAAATTTGGTTAATGACCGGGGAATTCATATTTGTAAGTCTATGCTTGCATGGAAAAAATGGGGTAAAGGGGTAACTCCTGATAAAGCAGCAAAAAAAGGAGATAAACTGGTTGGCGATTATTACGTGTTATTTGACAAAGAATATAAAAAGGAAGTAGAATTGCTAATAAATAAAGGGATTTCGGAAGACAAAGCGAAAGTTGAAGTTCCAATATTGTTAGAAGCCCAGGACATGTTACGAAAGTGGGAAGCAGGAGATGAAGACATTGTTAAGTTATGGAAAACAATGAATAACTGGGTGTATGAGGGTTTCGATGTAACATATAAGAATCTCGGAATTGATTTCGATAAAATCTATTATGAATCAGAGACTTACAAAAAGGGCAAATCATTAGTATTGGATGGCTTGGAAAAGAAAATACTTAAGAAAAAAGATGATAATTCTGTTTGGGCAGATTTAACAGCACATGGTTATGATGAAAAGATCCTTTTACGATCAGACGGAACATCAGTTTATATGACGCAAGATATAGGAACGGCATTTGAAAGATATAAGGATAAGAAATTTGACAAACATTTATATGTAGTTGGAAATGAACAAAATTATCATTTTCAGGTACTTAAATTGATATTAAAAAAACTGGGATACGATTGGTATGATAAACTAGAACATGTGTCCTATGGAATGGTTGAGCTTCCTGGTGGAAAAATGAAATCAAGAGAAGGTACAGTTGTGGATGCTGATGATTTAATTGATCATATGAAAACTACTGCCAAAGAAATGTCAAAGGAACTGGGTAAACTTGATGAAGTTAGTGAAAATGAAGCTGAAGTGATCATTAATAGAATTGCTTTAGGGGCATTAAAATATTTTATTCTAAAGGTTGATCCGAATAAAAACATGTTATTCAATCCTGATGAATCAATAGATTTTAATGGAAATACAGGCCCTTTTATTCAATATACCTATGCCAGGATCAAATCACTTTTACGTAAAGCATCTGATAAAAACATTGTTTCTTCAGCTTTTCCAAAAAATGATATAAAACTTGCAAAGAAAGAAAAAGACCTGGTAAGATTAATTTATGAATATCCTGCTATAATCAAAGAAGCAGGAACTGAATATTCCCCGGCTATCATTGCAAACTATGTATACGAATTTGCAAAATTATACAATCAATTCTATCATGACTATCCTGTTCTTAAAGAAGAAGATCAGGATAAAATGATTTTCAGGATAAGACTTACAGAAATGACAGGAAGAATAATTGAATCAGCTTTGGAATTATTAGGGATTGGTGTACCTGAGCGGATGTAATTAGTCTTATCAAGAAAACTCCAAATAACAAAAAACAAATTACAAAAAAATCATAAATCACAAAACTCAATTCTCTAAACTGTTTGATATTTGTAATTTGTTGCTTGTTATTTCAAAATATAGATAGTTTTCTTTCATATCCTAATTATGAATAAAAATGAAAAATACTTTCTTTCGTCGGTGGTAAATTATCCGATTTCACTTAATTTTTCAAGTATTTGATGGCTTATAATTTTAAGTTTTTTACCGTCAAGATCAATGATCTTATCATTATGGAATTCCTTTAATATCCTTATGGCACTTTCAGTTGACATACCAGTAAAATCGGCTATGTCTTTTCTCGATAACTTAAGTTCAATTTCATCACTATTATAAATCTCTTTGGTAAAATGCAATATTGCATCTGCCAGTCTACCATGCAATTGTTTTTGTGTTAAGCTGATTATTCGGTTATAGAATCGGGAAGTATCTTTATTCAGTGTTGAAATTATGCTTGTGGCAAACTCTATATTTTCTCTAATTAAGGTAGAAATAATGTTAGTGCTAATTGAGCATATATACGAATTTTCAAGACATGCTGCGCTATATTCGAGAACATTATTATAAAACAAAGAATGTAAACCAATAAGATCAGTATGATTTAGTAAACTTAAAATTAGTTTTTTGTCATTATGTTCAACGTATAACTTAGCGCTTCCTTCAGTAATGTGTAATATATTATAAGCAAAACCACCTTGCTTACAAATAATTTCTCCCTTATTATATTTGATTTCAAGCCGGTTGTCGTCAACTAATTTTAACTCTTCTTTCGAAAGTTTATCAAAACAATTTGCTTTTTTGGGACAGCTAATGCAATTATATTTCTTTTTTCGATTGTTCATATATATAGAATAATATGCAAATTAGCATCATTTTATCATTAATGCTAATGTAAGGAATAATAAAATTGATATAGATCAGTTTTTTTTCGGTATATAACAATAAATAAACCAATTAATTTATATACAATAAAAATGAAGTTGCTATAAAATTGTCATAAATTTGCTTCAGTTAATAAAAGGAGAAATTAATATCTTTTTTATCTAACTATCGTTAGTTTTGGCTCTTTACTTTTTGATAGGTTAATAATGTAACAGTTTTTTCATTTAATTTCTCCTTTTTCTTTATTATTTCCTATGGCAGAAAAAAAAAGAATATTAATTGTAGATGATTCAACAACAAATATATTTCTTCTGGAAAATTTGTTGCAAGGTGAAGGTTTTCAGGTGTATACAGCTTTAACAGGAAGGGATGCACTTAATTTAGTTACAAAAAAAAACCCGGATATTGTATTATTGGATATTATGATGCCTGAAATGTCAGGATACGATGTATTGAAAAACATCCTGTATAATATGCAAGATAAGAATACAAAAGTGATTATGGTGACCGCGAAAAGTGCACAGGAAGATATTGATAAAGCAACTGAATTTGGAGCAGTTGATTATGTAACAAAACCAATTGACACAGAATTAATTTTATCAAAAATTAGAAAGCACCTGTAAGCCGGGTTATTCTGATCTGTTAATCCCCGAATTTTTCTTTTATTATTAAACTGTTTTATTATACTTTAAAATATTAGTTATTTTATAAGAAATATAAAAATAATGTGTCTAATCTGAAATCAACTAAATTTGATGACGGAACAAGAACTAATTCGTGCTATTAATAAAGGTGATCAGCATGCATTTCAATTGCTTATCAGCAAATATCAAGATCAAATATTTAGGGTAAGCCTTGGTTTTTTACATAATAAAGAGGATGCTGAAGAAATTGCCCAGGATGTGTTTATTGAAGTTTACCATTCAATACATAAGTTCAGGGAAGAATCAAAATTGGCAACGTGGCTTTACAGGATTGCTGTTAATAAATCTTTAAATTTCCTGCGAAAGAAAAAAAAGCATTCAATATTAAAAAGCATAGATTCGTTTTTTATAAATTCAGATAAACCAGAATTTGAAATAGAAGATGTAAGCCAAAGACATCCTCTGGAAATAATGGAATATAGGGAAGATGCACAACGATTATATACTGTAATTAATTCTTTACCAAAAAATCAAAGAATAGCATTTACACTGAATAAATATGAAGATTTAGCATATAAAGAAATAGCAGAAGTTATGGGTTTATCGCTTTCAGGAGTAGAATCGTTAATATATAGGGCAAAAATTAATTTACAAAAGAAATTAGTGTCAAATAAGACCTGATTAAGCGCAAGTTTTTAATGATAAAATTGTCAATTCAATAAAAGATTTAGCTATGGATTGTAAAGAATGTAAGAATAAATTGATTTTCTATTTTGAAAATAGTCTTGAAAAGGAAGAAATGGGGAAAGTAAAAAATCATATTGCTTTATGCGATGAGTGTCAATCAGCATTAAATCAATTAGTTAAGAGCTTCGAGATAATTGAAATCGAAAAACAAATGAGAGCTAATCCATTTTTAGCTACAAGAGTAATTCAAAACATTCAGAATAGATCAAATAACACAGTTATAGGATTAATAAGAAAATTGCAACCGGCATTATTCTCTCTCTTACTGGTAGTTACTTTAACTTTAGGTATCTTATTGGGGAATTTATACCAGATTAATAATTCGGATGTTTATGTATCTGATCAATTTGAAGAATTGTACATATCTGATTTAAACCAGGAAAATATTGAATTAACTTTTTTAACAGAAACTAGTAATGAATAAAATAGTAAAGTTTTCAAATACAAGAATATATATATGGGTGATTATTATATTAATTGTTCTGAATATTTCAACAATAGGAACTATTTTTTATCACAATTACAAGGTGGAAAATTTCAGGAAGCTTGACCAAAAGAATTATCCTGTACAGCGAACACCCAAATTTTTTCATCATCAGGAGCATTTTTATGGTGATCGTTCAGATAAGCATGTAAAATATATTAACGAGTATAGAAGTGAAGCGAGAATACTTGCTAAAAAAATGCAGGAAAAAAGAGTTGAACTTTTAAATCATTTATCATCTGACACTACAGATACAACCTATTTGAATAACCTGGCCAGTGAATTTGGGGACTTACACAGAGATCTCAAGTTACTTACAATCGATTTCTATTTGAAAACTAAAGCGGTAAGCACTCCGGAACAACAAGAAGAATTATTTCATTATTTTAATTATCTTCTAAAAAAAGGGGATATGCATGGAAGAAAAACCAGGAAGCCTCACAAACGAATGAAACGTGAAGAGTATAAACAAAATCTGAGGAATAAACAGAAATAAAGAAAAATCAATTAACGTGCCAAAAAAATAAAGCTAAAAAGTAGCTTATTGTAATGAGCTGGTATTCAGGAGGTTTATTCGTGAATTTTCATAAATTCAAGTTCAGTAAAATCCAGGTCGGGATTTGGAACATCAACTTTAAATTCAATAACATTGTCAGTTGAATCGAGTATGAATTGGACTTTTCCATGAGGAAGCGATGGGTATTCTTTGAATATTAATTCAAAAGTATCTAACTGCCAATGTTTTAATATGGAACTAAAAATCGGAGTGGGAAGAAAATCAATTTCTAACTGATCTTCTACAATTGAAACTGTTGCATTTCCGTATAATTTTCCTCCAAATATTCCTGTGTATTCGGTTAAAGCAAGAGAAGGATTCGATTTTTTAATTCTGCTTTTTTCTTCTTCTTCTTCTTGTTTTTCAATATGTTCATTATAATTGGTCTTGTAACCCAGAAATTCTTTACTCCAATCTCTTTCTCCTATTTGTAAGAAGTAATCAATTGTTTTATACATTAAAGCATTTGGTAAATAACTAATTGAATTAGTTAAAATCATTAAACCAAGGTTTTCTTCCGGAATAAGGGCGATATGAGAAATCATTCCATCAAGCCCACCACTATGATTTACAATTAACCTTCCGTGATAATCAAATAAATACCATCCAAATCCATAGGCATGAAAATGCATGGTTGAATCTAAACTACTTGTTTTTAAAAGTGTCTGTGGTGTCCACATCTGCTTTGATGATTGTTCGCTAAAAATTTCTTTATCTTCAAATTTTCCTTTGTTTAATTGTGTAATTATCCAGTTTGACATTTCAACCACTGAAGAATTTATTCCCAGAGCAGGGGACATATTATCGCAATTCACAAACTTTAATGGAATTAATTCATTATCTACTTTGAGATGAGGTGTTGCAACGTTTAAATTTTGATTAAGATCGTTCAGGGAGGTATTACTCAAATTCATTTCCAAAGGTTCAAAAAAGTTTGATTTAATAAATTCATCCCAGGAAACTCCGCTAACCTCAGCTACAATTTCGCCTGCTGCCAGGAACATAATATTCGAATATCCATATTTACTCCGAAAACCTGAACTTGGTTTTAAAAATTTTGTACGCTCTAATATTTCTTTCCTCGTGTATTTACTTGCAAACCACAGTAAATCTCCACTAAAAGTTTCCAATCCGCTTCTATGACATAATAAATCCCGAATTGTCATTTCATTGGTAACATATGGATCGTAAAGTTCAAAATAAGGAAGATAATCGACTACTCTATCATCAAGAGATAGTTTTTCTTGTTCAACTAATTTCATAATAGCTGCAGCAGTAAAGGCTTTTGTTGGGGAAGCAATTCCAAACAAAGTATTTTCATTAACCGGATCATTGTGCCTGATATCTTTTACACCATAACCTTTTGCCAGTATTACCCGATTGTCTTTAACAATTGCAATGGCCATACCTGGAATTTTCCATTCCTGACGCGCATTTTCAAAGTAATTATCTAAGTTTTCAAGATTATACTTCTTATATAAATCCTGGCTACATAACGAATATGCATTTAGAAATGCAATAAGAATAGAAATCTTGAATAATAGTTTATTTAGTGGTTTCGTTGACATGATTTAGAATTGAAATTAATCGATCTTTTCTTGTTTCGTCCAGTTTTCTAATTTCCTGTAACGGTCAAGTGTTTGTTCCAGTCTTTTAAGTTCTTTTGGTGAACCATAATAATCTTTAATGGATTTTGTTTTATCATTATAATTGAATGAAATATAAGTAGTAGGCAAATCAAGCATTTCACCTGTATATTCATCTTCAAATTCAAAAAAATTGGCGTTAACGAACTCATTAATTACTGCTGTTAATTCTTCTCCTGATATTTGATTTGTGTAATACCCGGTTTTTTCTGTGAATTTTTCACCGTGAAATTTTACTAATCCATCAGAATATATTTTAAGCAGGAATATAGGACAATCACCATAGCAAGCCGTTTTCTTTAACGAAAATACTAATTCACCGGTTTTATCTTGCATATTTGTTTTCTGTTTTGCTTTACAGGATAAAAAGCTTGATATTACTACCAGTGTCACTATGGTTATGTTAAGAAATTTCACTTTAGTTGAACCAGAAAGTTTGATTGTTTTTAATTTAAATTAAATAAATATAATTATTAGCACATTCTAAAAATACAAATATTTTAAAGAAATCAATTATTTTCTTGTAATCTTGAATTCGGTACGCCTGTTTTTTGCCCTGCCTTCTTTTGTTTTATTATCATCAATTGGTTGTGATGAACCGTATCCTTTAAAAGTTATTTTTAGAGTACTAATTTGATTGTTAGCTAAATAATCATATACTGATTTTGCTCTTTTTTCAGATAGTTCCTGGTTATAGGCTTCTTCACCGGTTGAATCGGTATGGCCGCTAACTTCAATTTCCACCTGTGGGTTATTTTTCAAGAACATAATAAGTTTATCCAATTCTATGTATGATTCTTTTTTTAATTCGTACGAATCAATTTCAAAGAAAATATTTTTTAAAATCCCTTTTGACCCAATCATTATTGGCTGTAATTCCACATTTAGTAAAAAAGGATCAATATAATTGTTTGAATCTTTTAGCGAAAAATTTTCAGAATGAAAAAGATAACCGCGTTTAGATACATTTAATGCATAATTATTTCCTGTTGGTAAGCAAACTAAATAAGTCCCATTGTATTGATCAGAAACAATTGCAGCTTTAGTTTCCCGTGATTCCAGCTCAATTAGTTCAATTCTTGCCAATAGCCTTTTTTTACTAATTGCATCAGCAATATACCCTTTGACATAAGTTACAGGATTGGGCTGGATATCCTTATAAATATCAAACATATAAATATCTTTTCCTTTGTTTTCTTCCCTGTTTGAAGAGAAGAATGCTTTAGTCCCACCAGAGGAGATGTAAAGGCCTTGTTCATCATTAAAAGTATTTATTGGATATCCTAAATTTTTAATCTTACAAAATGAATTATTTTTCATTTTTGCTATAAATACATCAGCATTTCCCATACCTAAATGGCCTTTCGAGGAAAAATATAAGGTTTCTCCATCAGGATGTAAATAAGGCGAGCCATCATCTTCAGTTGTATTTATTGAATCTCCGAGATTTATGGGCTCCTGCCAATATCCTTCTTCAGACATTGAACATTTCCAGATATCCAGTTTTCCTTTACCCCCGGGCCTGTTACTTACGAAAAACAGCGTTTGGCCATCGGATGAAATTGCCGGTTGGGTTTCTTTGTATCTTGAATTAACCGGCTTTCCAACATTAACCGGCTTTGACCATGTGTTTTCCTTTTTCTCAACATAATATATATCACATCCGCCATAAGAATCATTTCTATTACAAGCGGTATAGAAATAATATTTACCATCAACTGATAATGACTGAGTTCCCTCGTTTCCCCCGGAATTTATCAGTTTACCCATATTCTTTGCTTTTGCCCAGTTATTATTTATCTTATAGCTAAAATACAGGTCTTCGTGATGTGTTTTTAATGAAACAGGAACTGATGGATTTGGTTCATATCTTGGTAATAACCGGGTAAATACTATCGTGAGTTCATCTACTGATAATGTTGGCCAGTATTCATCCAGTTCAGTATTGATACTATCTCCCAGGTTTACCGGATTAAAAGAAACCGGATTATTTACCTGATGAATTGCAAAATCGCATTGTTTGATATACTTTTTTGTAGATAATTTGAATTTATCGTTAGAAATCTTAAAATCCAGGTATTTATTGAAGTTATCCCTCGCCTCAAAATATTTTCCGGTATTGAGTTGTGCAATTGCCAAATAATAATACCCGGGCAGGTAACATTCGGCATTTAATGCAAAAGCGTTTTCATAACTTTCAATTTCACCTTCATTATTATTTAGTGCATTAGATATCTGAGCTTTTAACAGATAGGGTTCAATGAAATTCTCATCTTTTTTAATAGCCTCATCTAGTTTTATAATTGCTTTATTATAATTGTAATTGTTATATTCACTTAATGCTTGATCATAAAACTGTAATGCCTTTTTTGAAGATGTGGATAATTCATGATTCTGAGCTATCCCAATAAATGTGAGGAAGTGGAACATTAATAAAAATGTTGTTTTTAACAGGTTTTCCATTTTTAATTGTTAGAGCAATAGAGAATTTTAGCTATGTAAATATATAATAAAAAAAGCCTGTCAATAAAGTGACAGGCTTTTAAATGAATTTTTTCAAATGTTATTTTATCAAATCAACACTTCTTTTCACGAATTTTGTAAGCTCCTCACCACTTAACATATTATTAGCTATTAATGCCAGGTCGATAAGTTGTTTTACGATTTTATTTTTCTTTCCAAATTCGGTAAAGATATTTTCCTTTTTATCTTGCAACTCTTTAATATTCTTTTCTGTTTCTTCCAGTTTATCTTTCTCTGCCTGGTCGATTTCTTCTTCTTTTTTTCCTTCTTTCAATTTTTCCAGGGCAGTTTTCTCATCAAGAAATGGCTTCAATTTTTCCTCAATTTCATCTATCTTCTTTGTGGTTTTCTTTTCCTTCGACTCAAGAATTTTAGCAATCAATGAGTGATTTGAGTTTATCACAAGGTTATAGCTATCAGGCATTTGTCCATAAAATCCCATTCCGGCATTTAATTCAGCCATTTCTTTCAT
>DAOVJU010000255.1 GCA_030632095.1 Chlorobiota bacterium | reverse complement strand
CTATTTTTCCTACCATTTTTGCAAGGTTTTATTTAAATATCGGAAAAACCTTGCAATTTAGAATCACATATATTGCTAATTTATTAACATTACAGCACTAGATATCAACTATTTAAATGCTTTTTCAGGTTTGACTAATTACAGATTATCAACCATTAATAATGATTGGATCTTTAACAAGCATTTTTTAGATATCAATTTATCGAATCCCCGAATCGCGTGCGTTTAACGCAGTGTAACGCGTGTGTGTTTTTTATTTGCTCCAATCTAAAATGCGTTTTTCACCTTTAATTGCTTGAATTTTGCTGATTTCCTGGCTTACTTCCAGTACTCCTTTATACTCATTTTCTTCGTCCCGCACAGCAAAATACCGAATAAGTATGTATTGCTTTTTCATTTTAATCCAAAAGCTTGCAGAATCTTCTTTGCCTTTACGAAAAGATTCAACAATATCTGTAACTACATGTACGCTTTCAGGTGGGTGGCAATTACGAATATCTCTGCCAATAATAGCCTTTGTTCGCGGGAAAATTCTATGCCTTGGAGTTGAAAAATACTGCACTTTATCGTTTTCGTCTACAAAGGTGATATCCACAGGAAGATGATTAAAAATTAGCTGTATTTGTTCTGTAGTAATACTGCCTGTTGGCAAATTAATTTTTCCCTGAACTGCTTTTGTGCTTAAGGTATCTTTATTTTTATCAATTGCCGGTTTAATAAAAGAGAATCCAATTTCCATGCTTTCTGCAAGCATATTTTCTAATAATTCATTGTTAAAGCTCTCCAGGATAACCGGATTTAAAACCTTTTCTTCCCTAAAAATAATAGTATAAATGTTAAAATAAATTTCAGCAGAAATCCTGTTAAACTCTTTAATGTTAAAATTCTCATTTTCAAGAATGGAAATTATCTCCTTTATTTTTCGTCTAATATCATCATGAAAAGACCACATTAGTTTTATACACTGAAAATATTGCCATTCTTTTTCAAGAGCAGGGAAAAGTATATTTTCTTTGATCGCATAATGATTGTCAATTTTTAAAAGATCCGAGAATGTATTAATCAATTGTTTTATAACTTGTTCGGTTACTTCTTTATTCAATTGCTTTATTAAAGGGCGTATTTGTTTTAATATTTTATCAATTTGCTTGTTGTCCTCGTTCAAATAATAAAGGAAACTGTTTTTTTTTGGTTGAATAGCCGGGTATTTATTTAGGGTTTTATAAAGAATGTTAAATAGTTTATTCGAGGCAATTTTTATTTTTTCAATATCTTTTTCAACTTCAAAAACATTATCAAATGCCATTAATATATCAACAGGAATGTAATTTTCAGTTATTAAGTTATGTTTCTTGACTAATTCAATTCCCTTTTCTCCTTTCATGAGGCCAAACATGAAATTGCTTAGATCATCAGCCCTTTTTTTATGATTATCTGTAAATTCTGACATTGTTTTAGATTTGATTTTAGCAAAGATACGTGCTAAAATAGTTTTAGTAGCTGTTATAATTGTAGTAATTTTAAAATACTCAACACATTCAAAATACTAACAAGTGACGATATATATTTGTGCTTTTTATTTTAAATAACTATAAAAACCATTCCGGATCAGTGTACTTTTGAGCCTGTTGTCCAAAAGAAAGCACTTTCTTATCTTCTACATGATAGGTAGCTTTTTCACCATATATATTTGAAAAAATTACTTGTGATTCCTTATCATTTTCATCTATTCTAATAAGTTTAGACAGGTTTGTTTTTTTCTTATGATATTCAAGTTTAATTTGACATAACGGACAAAAGAAATCAACCTGTTCACCTTGCTCTATCTTAAGAGTAGAATCCATTTTATGGTCATAATTTCCTAATTTTGTATGCAATAATAAAAATCCCTTTTCCCCATTCTTTTTTTTTGCAATTAAGATAATGTCTTCATCTATGTTTAAGATACCATTACATTCGGGGCATAAATATTTTGTTTTCATATTCGAATTTTAAAAGGTTAATAATTTATTGAAATTTTACTAAATTACTGCTTTTATTTTTATGTTACTACTTGTCTTTATATCTTCACTAAAAAAAATAGCCCCGGAAAAAACCCAGGGCTAAATAAATAATAATCGGTTATATATAGGTTTGAACTTATGAAAACGTTTAGTTTAGAACAATATCCTTAACTTCTAATTCCGGTTCTTCTTCTTCGATCATCCAATATGGAATTACTTCTTCAGTTGGTTTATATTCTTTTACCTCTAACTCAAGTTCAATTGCTTCAACATTCCATAAAGGCCGCATTTCATAAGTTGCTTCAATATCTAAAACTTCAAGTTCTTCTTCAAATTCTTCAACCATCCATGCCATACCCAATGGGGCAGGAACTGACATCTCAGCGTTTGCTGCATTTTTCAATCCAGCCGAATCATTCTTTGCATTCGAGCAAGATGATTTACCATCACCATCCGCAAATACATTCACTGTCAAAACCATTAGCGCTGTTATTGCAAGGCTTTTTAAAATTCTGTTTGTTAGTTTTAGTGTTTTCATCTCAATTCATTTTTTAATAATCTGTAAACCATCTTACAATACAAATGCCAAGGTTTTTAATGTATTGTATATCTACGTTTTAAATTATTTTTATGCAAAATAAAACTGCATTAAATCTGTACGAAATTGTACACAGTCGTACAGTTTTGTACATTTTGAGTAAAAAATGGAATACATTAACAATAAGGTTAAAAACCAGTTAATAACTCAATAATGTCTTTTGAAAATTAATTCGTATTTTCGGATAAATAATTAACCTGCAAAGACATTTTAATCATTCAGGATGAAGCAAAAACTTGAGATCATAAACAACTGGAATTTAAAAAAACTTATTGCTGAGCTTGAAATTGGCCAGATTAAAATTCCACGTTTCCAAAGAGGATATATCTGGGAGCGGCCCAAAATTATAAAGCTCTTAAATAGTATTGGCAATCAGTATCCAATTGGTAGTTTTTTCTTATGGATAGCCCCAAAGAAATATAAAAATTTTATACGTGAAACAGAAGATCTTGATTTGCCCGGAATCATTGATCATGATAAGTACAAATTTATTCTGGATGGCCAGCAACGCATTATTTCATTATACATGTCGTTACGAGGCAAAAAAATCAATGGCGTTGATTATAGCCAGATAAGTTATAATCTTGACCGGCAAAATTTCCATGTGCCCAGGCTAAAACGCGAAAAAAACAATGTCCCGGTCTGGAAGATTTTTGACCATGATACTTTCATGGAAATTTATGCAGATCAGGCTTTGAAAGACCGGAAAAACAAAACAAACTACGCCAAAGTACTTCACGAGTGTCATCAGATATTTATGAACTACCCTATTAGCATAGTTAAATCATATAACGAAGACCTTGATGAAGTGGTTGAAATTTTTGAGCGTATCAACCAGGGAGGAAAACGATTATCAATTTTTGACCTTGTTCAGGCAACAACCTGGGATAAATCTTTTGATCTGAAAGACAAAATTAAAGATTTCAATAACCAGCGAACAATGAAAAAATATGGCAATCTGAGTAACAAAGTGTTTACCCAGGCTTTAGCAATTAATGTTTCTGAAGATTGCCGGAATACATCACAATTAAAACTTACGGCTGATATTTGCAAGAATAACTGGGAACAAACAAAACAATCAATTAACAATACGATTGATTTTATGAAAAACATGAATATCCGGAACGATTTTTCTACATATCAGCTTTTTATACCTGTTATTCAATATTATTTCTTCAAATCAGGATTTGATTCAATTTTAGATGAACACAAGAAAGAAGTTGAAAAATGGTTTTGGGACGCTAAATTTTCAAAGCGCTATTCCATAGCAAATCATGCTAAAATAAAAGAAGATATAAACTGGATTAAGGAAATGTTGAGTTAAGATTTTGAATTTTAAAATCATTTCTTAAATAGTAAATATTTATAAATCTAAATTATTAATATCCAATTAAAGCATTTTTGTTATGTTAAACAGATATTTATATATTATGTTTTTAACATTCTTAATATTAGATACTGCTTTTTCTTTTTACCAGCATTATCGTACACCACTAGATGGGGATTTGTCTGAAATAACATTGCCCATCCCGGATAAGGGATCTTATTATGTTTTACATGATCCTTTTGGTATAAGTGCATTAGTTAAAAATGAAAAATATTTAAGCCCAAATCGTTTTTTTGCACATTGGACTACATCAACATATTTCAAAAAAGTTCCTTTGTTTTTACAAAAATTTGTTGATCCTATTGAAAGTATTTATTTATCATGTGCGATAGCCAAAACTATTATTCAATTATTGATAATATATTTAATTGCAATTTATATTTCAGGAACTGGTAACTTATTAAATAATAAATTCCTATATGCTGCAATTATAATAACTCCTTTATTTCAAACAGCTGGATATAATCGATATATGGGCATAATTGACCGGTCAATTACGTACACATTTTTTTATGCATTACCACTCGGTTTGTTGTTATTATTCTTTTTACCTTTTTATAGGTCAATTTATAATCAACATAAACCAAAAAATAGCTATACAATAAAAGTTTTATTGGCTATTATGATAGTTTTTTTAGCATTGAATGGACCGTTGGTTCCCGGTGTAGTTCTTATAGTTTGTCCTTTTATATTAGTTTATTTATTCTGGATAAATTATGATAAATCATTAAAATTTACATTTACAATAAAAATACTTTCTGCTATAAAGAGAATACCAAATTATATTATATTCTATTTCGTAACATTCTGTTTTTTAAGCCTTTATTCGCTTTATATTGGAATGAACAACGATTATAGTATAAAAAACTATATTCCTTTATTGGAAAGATATGCAAAGCTACCTGTCGGGATTTTTAAACAATTTACATCAAAATTAGGTTTTCCTTTGCTTTTTGTAATGATTACAATTAATGCAATTATCATTAAAAAACATTTCAAAAATGCTGAAGGGAAAAAAATCATTTTTCTATTGAAATGGATTGGCCTATTTTCACTATGCTATATTTTATTACTTCCTCTAGGTGGTTTTAGAGGTTATCGTCCGAACATTCTCAGGTATGATACTATAATGCCTATTACAATAGCTATTATTTTTATTTTTGGAATTTCAACATATTTCTTGATAATAAATATTTCTAAAAAATATAAAACATTATATACAATTGGTGTTACTATATTGTTATTGATATTTACCAATGCTGATCAATTTGACAATCCTGAAAGTTATGTATGTGAAAGACAGGCGATTGAATACATTGCGCAATCCAATGAACAAATTGTACTCTTGAATTCAGATTGTCCTGTAATGGCATGGGATATAATTAGTGATTTTACTCAATCTGAAAGAAATGCTAAAATTCTTTTTTATTGGAATGTTACTCCGGAAAAGAAATATTACTTTCAAAAAGACAACTAAAATTATTGCGGCTCTTTGAATTATATCTGCCGGGAAGAGAAGATGAGAGTTAAAATCAAGAACCGATTAAAAATTAGATGCAACAATTTTTAAAAAGTTAACTAAGACCAAATGATCAGATTATTTTCAGCAAAAAAGAAATTTTATTTGATATTCGTTTCTGGCTTATTATTTTCTTCATTATAAGGCTTTATAATATAACAAATCCTCCTATAGAATCAGCTCATAATTGGCGACAGACAACTGTTACTATGGTTGCCAGAAATT
>DAOVJU010000446.1 GCA_030632095.1 Chlorobiota bacterium | reverse complement strand
TTAGCCGCTAATGCGCAAATGATTTTAAAAACCAAATATCATAATTCATTAATTATTAGCGAACTAGCGAAGCGATTTCACGCAAGTAATTCGCGGCTTTTATAAATAATTGAGGTTAGGTGTTAGACGCTTACCAAATATTCTATAACTGTATAAAATAAGCATACTCCATATTATCCTTGTTATCAACTTTGACTGGTATATAATTTTGAATGTGATAGATTAAAAATATTTAATAATTATAAAGCCTGTTTTGCCTGATCAGAAGTAAAATTGGCGTAACTTGATATAGCAAATGTATTTTCAGAGAATCATTACTTTTTTTAGTATCCGTTGACCAATCCCAGGCTTCAGAGCCTTTTTCATAACAAGATCGACATTTGTGTTCAAAAGGTCAGACAGATAATTCTTTAAATTGACAAAGGTTAACAGGTCAATCGCTTTTTCGAATTCAACCAGTATATCAACATCACTAGTTTCATCTTGTTCATTTTTGATATAAGAACCAAAAACACCAATCTCGGATACACCATATTTTATTTTCAACTCTTCTTTATGACCTTGTAGAGCTTTTCTTATATCCTTTATGTTTATCATAATTTTTTTAACATTTTTTGAATCAATGGCTTGATTTCAGTAATTTTTTCCGTAACAGTTAACCAAACTGTTTCCATATTGAGTTTTTATTTCACAGTTCTACCTGTAATCAAATATTTTAATGTTTCATAAAATGACAAAACTCAAATTATTGCCAAGTGCAGTGTAATCTTTTAAACCTTGAACTTCTCGCCTATTTGACTTTCTTCAACTGGTAACCAGAAAACATCAATACTTCTTCCCCATCTTTTTCAACTATTCTTATGGTTTCACCCATGCTTTTGCCAATTCCATAGATAATTGCATTTTCATCATTTTTTGGATTTAATGGCAACTCTATTGTTTGACCAAATGCTTTCATTTTCATAACTAAAAAACCAGTTTTTTTATGAATTTTTAAAACTACATTTTTAGGAAGAAAGCGTTTTGCTATTTTTGAGTAAGTATTAAAATCACTATTGATTATTTCATATTCACCAAGTCTGTTTTGCCATGAATCAGGTATTTTTCCCGGTCTTATTTTCTGGCAATACCCTACAAATGTTTTATAAAAATAAACTGCAATCAAATCCATATTATCCAATTCATGATATGACATTGAAACTTTTTTTGCTATATCTTTGGCAATTGGTATACCTAATGCATTTATCTTAATAAAGAATTCATCTGGCTTATGTGGCAATAATTTTACTTTGATAATTGATTTCTTAGCCATAATGATATTATTCTTTTTTCTAAAGTCTACAATTCCTGATGGAGTAGAATAATACCCCTGATATTCATTAAGCTGATCTTCAGTTAATTCAATTATTTCCTTTGCTATATTGTCAACCTCCGGTACTTTTATTTTGGCTTTAGCTTCCAGGGCTTTTTGAAGTATATCAACAACAATTTCCCTCACTACTTCAGATGAACTATTGGCATTTGACAAAGCAACTGCGCCTAATTTATATTCAGGAAGAAGCATAAAGTACGCATGATATGGTGGTAAATCACCTCCATGACTAAGCTGTTTTACTTCTTCAATCCCAAGTTTGTTTTCCAGCCAATACGCAATTCCAATACCAAAATCAAGATCTAATTCAACATTTTCATTTTGCTTTTCAAACATTAATTCTAATGTCTCTTTCTTTAGTATTTCTTGCGAATTGTATTGTCCATTTGCAAAAATCATTTTCATAAATAAGGCCATATCAGATACACTTGATAATAATGATCCTGCTGCTAAATCGCGAATATATAGTGTGTGCATTTCTTTTCTTCCAAAATAACCCATCGACATATTTTCTTTGACCCTTTCATTCAGAATAACCGAAGAATTGCTCATCCCAATAGGGTCAAAAATATTTTGAGCTATATAATCAATATAATCTAAACCTGATTGATTGGAAATAATATTTGCCAATAACGAAAATCCCAGGTTACAATATGAAAAATTATACCAGGGCTGAGTAGCAACATATTCATCTTTAATTTGTTCCGGAAGTTTTCTGTATTCTTTTGCATAATCCCCGGGAGGTGGGTTGTCAAAGAAAAAATTATAAAAATAATCAGAAGGTAATCCTGATTCATGTGTCAGTAAACTTCTAACAGTAATTGGCCCGGGATTTTCAAAATGGCTTTGCACCTTAAAACCAGGAATATAAGCATCAATGGCTTTATCTAAATCTATTTTCCCGTCTTCAACAAGTTGCATGATAGCTGTTGCCGTAAAAAGCTTTGATACAGAACCAATGCGGTACACTGTATTTTCATCAGCCTCCTTTTTTGCTGATTTTATTGCATATCCGAATCCTTCGGTCCATACTGTTTCCTGATCGTCAACCAGTGTAATGCTTAAGCCTGTAATTTTCTTCTTTTTTATCTCCTTTTCTATGTATTCAGTCACTTCAGATTTTAAGGCTGAATAATCAACTTCCTGGCTGAATAAAGCAAGTTGAAAACTTAACAACAAAACAGTTATTATGGAAATCCTGATTGAGTTTATAATCTTTTCTTTCATGATATATACCGATATAAAACAGGTTTGCGAAAAAATGAGCTTATGCTTATAGAGTATAACTGACTTTAAACAGCTTTACTTTCGTAAACCTGTTAAGATTCAGTATATGTGAATTAATTTAACAAATCCAATTTAATTAAAAAAGTTATATACAATCAAAGAAAAAATTACTGAGATATGAATTTATATTCCCAGCCATAATTCGGCAGCATCCCGGGTTGAGAATACATCATAATGAAATTTATCCGATTTTACAGCGCCTGATAAAATAAAGCTCGATGCTGTTTCGGCTGCTTTATTATGAATACTCGCTATTCTTACGTTTTCAAATTGTTCCAGATACTTATTTATGCTACTAACAAGTGAATCTATATCTTTTACCTGGTATGCAAATTCAGCATTTTGAAAATCCTGAAGAAGCTTTAATTTACGTGGCAGATCTTCAATTGCTAAAATAGATTTAATGTAATTAAATTGTTCTTCAAGATCAATTTTGCCTGAAAATTCTACATCCAGTAAACCTTCATCCTTTTTAAAATTAATGGAGTACATAAGTTATATAAATAATGCTTGATTTAAGCAATTTAAGAAATTAAGAAGTATTTTCAAAAGTTTTATTAGCCTGAATAGAAATTTAAAATGTATTTGTTGTACTTGCTTTTTTATTTATAGAATTTTCAGTTCATAAACAAATGGCAATGAAATAATAAATTTACTGATAAATATTAAAGGATTCAGAGGAGCTATACGAATTCGGAACATTTTATTGTTTGTAGTAAAGTTTAAATAAAAGGAATGTGGTATCTTTATTTACATTAGAATTGAACAGCATTTAAATAATGAATTAAAAATAGTTTACACATGAAAAAAATAGTTTTACTTTTTTTTGTTTTAGGCAGTTTTACAATTGTTGCACAAGATCAAATTGGATTTACTTGTGGATATCAATACAATACTTTTTATGAAAAAAAAATGCAAACGATGGATTTAGCTAATAAAAATAACGACCAAGTTGTATTTGGCTTAAATTTATCATCAGGATTAGGCAAGAATTCTGTTTTAAAAAATTCGTTAGGTTATTCGAAGTTCAACTTGGAAACCCATTATTATCATCATGATTATGA
>DAOVJU010000214.1 GCA_030632095.1 Chlorobiota bacterium | reverse complement strand
ATTTTTAATTCGTTCTTATAGTTTTCTTTTACATGAGTAGGGTGCAATCCTATCATTGGCAGACAAATATTATTATAAGATTCCGTTAAATTTAACATAGCCTCTATTGACTGGCTATCAATATTTGGCAATAATATATGTTTTACATTATTATTTAATGCCCTTTCAATTATTTCATCACGGTCATCATTAAAATCAGGTAAATAAATATGTGAATGTGTATCTATTAACATTTGGTTTTTGTAATTTTGTCACTTTCATTATATTCTAATTGCCAATTTACCTACAACTACTACTTACTTTTATTTACTGACTTCTTTACTAAATCCTAACGCAGATAAACCGAAATTATAAATTACAGATTATTACTTTTGTATATTTTGCCAGGCAAACACTTAATAATTCCGTTGAATTCCATTTCTAAGAGAGTAGCAGAAACTTTACTCATTAGTATTTTTGCATGTAAACTTATTTGATCTATCGATATCCCGTTATTTTCATTAATAATATTGAACAATAATAGCTCAATTTCTGAAAGTTCATTAAAAAGTTCTTTTTGAATTTCTTTTTGCTTTGGTTTTGTTATATCCCAACCTAACAAATATTCCAGATCTTCAACTTTTTCAAGAAGTGCGGCTTTATTTGTTTTTATTAATTTATTACATCCTATTGAGTATTTATCTTCTATTCTTCCCGGAATTGCAAAAACATCTCGATTATATGAATTAGCAATATCAGCTGTAATTAAAGCCCCCCCTTTTTCTCCTGATTCAATAATTATAGTAGCATCAGACAATCCGGCAATTATCCTGTTTCGTTTAACAAAATTTGGCCTGTCTGGTTTTGTTTCAGATGGAAATTCGGTAAGTAAGGCGCCGGAATTTGTTATTTTTTTTGCTAATGACCGATGCGAAGCTGGATAAATTGTTTTTAAACCATGTCCCAGAACAGCCACTGTATCAAGCTTATATTTTAAGGCATTTTTATGGGCACAAGAATCAATACCGTACGCCAATCCGCTAATGATTAATGGGTTATGTCCCCTGTCTGACAATTTTTTTACAAGATTCCCACAAATCTCCATACCGTAACTAGTTGCATTTCTGGTTCCAACAATACTTAATATTTTTGACTGATTCAGATTAGTCTCTCCAATTTGAAAAAGTATTATTGGAGCATCATCACAATGTTTTAGCTTCTCCGGATATTTATTATCCAAATAAAAATAAGTTTTAACATTATGCTTTTCAATAAATTCCAATTCTTTATCAGCTAATAATAAAGCTTTTCCGTTTGTTATGTTTTGAGCTAAAAATCCACCTATTCCCTGTATTTTAAGGAGGTTTTGTTTCTTCTCTTTAAAAATACCCTCAACACTTCCCACATAAGCTATAAGGTTTTTTGAAATAGTGATACCTATTCCTTGTGTTAAACTAAGTGCAATTTTATATTGAAGGTCTGTTTTCAAGAGATTAAGGTTCAATGCTAAATATAGTAGGTAATCAAATTTGCCACAGATTCACTGATTTTTTATTTCTTTACCCACTCAAATCAAAAAATCAATTTGCAATTTTAAGAATTTTTTATCGTTTTGTATTTAAATTAATCTGTTTTTTAAGCATTTTTTCAACTTCCATAATCTCTTGCTTATTAAAAGCAGAAATACTTACCGGTGGGTATTTGGCTGTACCTTTTGGAGTATGCCTGAAAAGAATTATGTCCTTCTTATATCCATACATACTTGTAATAATTTGATAATTAAGGAAATCTTTTACAGGAATTTCAATTGACCTGCGTTTACTACCAAAAGGGCCTAATGTTAAATAACGAAGTGTAATTTTCCCGGATTCATCACTTAACATTATATAATATAGTTTGAGTTTGCTTGAAATCATTATAAACGCAATAAATAAGATGAAAAGAATTATCAGGAATGTATATCCAGGAAATGATTTTAAAAAAAACGAGACAGAAACAAGCACTGTAAAAAAAATTGGTACAAATAAGTACGTTAACCTTATAATACCCGCTTGCTTTTTATTTTCAATTTTCATATTACTTAGCTTGTTTTCTACGGTTCATTTCTTTAATAAGCAGGTTCAACTCTCTGCTCGTTTGACCGGCAACCGATGTGTTTTCTTCAGCTCGCCTGATTAAATAAGGCATAACATATTTCACCGGGCCATAAGGTAAATATTTAGCCACGTTATATCCCTGGTCAGCCAAATTGAATGATATATTATCACTCATACCAAATAATTGCGAAAACCAAATCCTCGGATCATTTTTGGCTATATTATGCTCTTTCATTAATTCAGCCAAATACAAGGAGCTTTCCTCATTATGAGTTCCATTGAAAATAGCCATTTTATCAATATGCTCCACTGAAAACTTCAAAGCTGCATTATAATCACGATCCGTACTTTCTTTGTCTGGCTGGATTGGATCTTTGTAACCCATTTTCAATGCCCTTTCCCGCTCTTTTTCCATATATGCTCCCCTGACATATTTGGTCCCAAGGAAATAATTCTTTTCAATAGCTTGCTTATAAAGATCCTTAAGGAAATCCATCCTGTCCCATCTATACATTTGAAGTGTAATAAAAACAATGAATTTTTCCTTATTGTATTTTTCCATCATTTCAATAACAACTTTATCAACTGCAAATTGGATACAATGATCCTCTGCGTCAATTAATATTGGTATATCGGCTTCATAAGCAGTTTTACATAATAAATTCACCCTGTCCCTGAATTTTCTGAACTCAATTTCATCTTCAGTTGATAATTCTTCCTGATCGCTTACTTTCTCCAGGATATAATTTTTAGCAAAAGCAGTTGGTTTAAATACAGCAAAAGGTATATTTGGATCGGATCCTGCGTTTTTTATGGAAGCAAGTGTTTCATTTAACGCGAGGTTAATATCATTATCTGATTCTTTGCCCTCAACAGAATAATCAAGTATTGCTTTTACACTATATTTGTTAATCCTGTTAACCGTATTCTGGCATTTCTTAATACTTTCCCCGCCAACGAAATGACTATAGATGGTTGGTTTTAATATCCATTTAAGAGGCAATTTTATCTTTAGCGAAAAATGTAATAATGCACCTCCGGTTTTAACCAGCCAGGGTTTTGCAATGGCCTTAAATAAAATATACGCTTTTTTTAATTCCATGTTGGTTTTATAACGAAAAGCTATCTCGGTATTTTCAAAAGTATCCATGTTTAAATTATTTGTTTAACTTTTTATAAATTATATCTTTACTTCTATATCATAAACTGACTTATACCGATATGAAATAGGTTCACGCAAAATTAAACCTATGCTTATCGAGTATATCTTCAACTTAAACAGTTTATGCTTCGCAAAATTGTTTAGTTTCAGTATATCAAAGGTAAAATTATAATATGCAATATGCAAAGTGATTTTAATCCAGCATCAGTTAAACATATTAAAGATTTAAAGTATCTGAATAATATTGCATCCAGGTATAAAGGCAAACAAATATTTATTTTAACAGATAAAAATACTGCAAAATATTGTTTGCCGCTTATTGAATGCTTTTTTTCAACTTCCGGTTGCTTTAAAATAATTGTTAACGAAGGTGAAAATCATAAGAGTATTGAAACTGTTGAAAACATCTGGAAAAAACTTATCCTGAAAAAAGCAACAAGAAATTCTTTATTAATTAATTTAGGTGGAGGTATAATTACAGACATTGGTGGATTTGTAGCTTCAACATATAAGCGCGGTATGAATTTCATAAACATTCCCACAAGTTTGATGGCCCAGGTTGATGCAGCAATTGGCGGGAAAAACGGAGTTAATTTTCTTGGTTATAAAAATCAAATTGGTATAATAAATCAGCCCGAAGAAGTTTTAATTTACCCTGGATTTTTAAAAACACTTGATAAGGAGAATTACCTGTCAGGTTATGCTGAAATAATTAAGTATGGTTTTATTAGTCAGGATTTTGATATAGACGGGCTCTTAAATTTTAATCCTCTGCAACAACATGAACATATTGAAAACTTAATCCGGTTATCGGTAAAAACAAAAATTAACTATGTTAAAGCTGATCCTTTTGAAAAAAATATAAGAAAAGCGCTGAATTTCGGACATACATTTGCTCATGCTTTTGAATCATTATATGTTGTTAAAAACAAAAATCTTTTACATGGTTATGCCGTGGCTGCCGGATTAATTTGTGAATTGTATTTATCATGCATATATTTTAATTATCCAATAGAAGAATTGGAAAAAGTAAAAAAATATATATTCAATATTTATGGATTACTCGATATTTCAACAAATGATTTTAAATTGATCCTTGAAGCAATGCAACAGGATAAAAAAAATATTAATAATCAGTTAATATTTACTTTAGTTACGGCTGATTACGAGGTGAAAATAAATGTGTCATGTAAGAAGCAGGAAATATTTAAATCACTTGAATACTATTTAGTGGCTATAAGAAAACATCAATAACTGCGTTACGCTCACCCTGAAATTTGGTCATTTACAAAAGTAAACTACCGGTTTTCAGGGCTCACAAGCCTTGTTCTTAACGTTTTCTTAAGAGCCACTTAAATTTCAAGTTATTTTCTTAGATACACTATTTTAAGTTAATGATTGATAAATTTTTATTTTTATAGAAGTTCTTATTCAAAAAAATGCTTAGTCTCAGCCTTGTAACCAAATTTTATAAATGAAAGAATTACCTGATTCGCTGATTAACAATATACAATTTTGAACTTAGTAAAAGGGTATCATGAACGTAGTGAATAAATTCCGATACAATGAAATAAAAAACACAATTCAATTACCATATTCAAAAAGCATTAGTAACCGGGTATTGATTATCCGTGCTTTAAGTTATGATTGGTTTAAAATTGAAAACTTGTCTGACAGTAATGACACATACATATTAGATGGTATCCTGAAGTCAAATAGTGCAAATTTTAATGTTGAAGATGCCGGAACAGCAATGCGCTTTTTAACTGCTTTTTTATCAAAGATAGTTGGTGAATGGACATTGACCGGAACTGAAAGAATGAAGCAAAGGCCCATTGCCCCTCTTGTTACTGCTTTAAATGAATTAGGGGCAAATATTAATTATCTGGAAAAAGATGGTTTTCCTCCTTTAAAAATATTGGGTTCAAATTTGTTGGGAAGCAAAGTTGAAATTGAAGGGGGAATCAGCAGTCAATTTATTACCGCATTGCTTTTAATTGCTCCGACATTATTAAATGGTTTGAAAATTAATATAAAAGGTAAACTACTTTCAATGCCTTATGTTCATATGACATTAAAGCTGATGGAATACTTTGGCGTGCATTCGGTTTTCAAGGATAATTTGATTCTGGTTGAGCATCAAAATTATGAACCAAAAAATATAAGGATTGAACCGGATTGGAGTGCAGCTTCGTATTGGTATGAAATTGCCGCATTTAACGAACAAGTAGATTTAAAACTGCCTGGCTTTCAAAAAAACAGCTTACAGGGAGATTCTGCATTGAGCAGGATATTTGAAAATTTTGGTATTAAGACCCAATTTAATGAAAAAGGAATCAGGCTAACAAAATGTCCGGTTGAAAATGATTTCCTTGAATTGAATTTAAATGATCATCCCGACCTTGCCCCTGCGTTAATTGTAACATCTGCATTTAAAAAGAAGCCATTTCGTTTTACGGGATTAGGGAATTTAAAAATTAAGGAAAGTAACAGGATTGAAGCCTTAAAAAATGAATTGGCAAAGTTCGGTATTGGTTTAAAGGAACCTGAAAACGGAACTGTTGAAATTACCAGCTTCCCGGCAGCACTGAAAGGCGAGAATATTAAAATTGAAACTTATAAGGATCATAGAATTGCAATGGCTTTTGCACCTGTTGCATTAATCCATGAAAATTTAACAATAAAAGACCCTGGTGTAGTAAAAAAGTCGTATCCGGGATTTTGGGAAGATTTGAAGAAAGCAGGGTTTGAAATAGCCTAAGTATTACCTTTTCCAAAGTTCAAAACTTTGGAAAAGGTTCAAACATTTACCGTTTTTTCTCAAAAAAGGCCTTAAGTAATTCAGAACATTCATTTTCAAGGACACTCCCAATAACCCGGGTTTTAGGATGTAATAACTTTTTTCCCTGTATTGAATATCCATGCTTTAAATCCTTAGCTCCATAAACAATTTTACCTATCCGGGCCCAGTATGAAGCCCCCACGCACATTACACATGGTTCGAGTGTTACATATAAAATGCATTCATGTAAGTATTTCCCCCCTAAAGTGTT
>DAOVJU010000091.1 GCA_030632095.1 Chlorobiota bacterium | reverse complement strand
CTCCAACAAAAAGAAGAGTTACAGGCAACCTTAGATAACCTTCAACAAACACAAAAACAACTCGTTGAATCGAAAAAGATGGCCTCTCTTGGTAGTTTGGTAGCTGGCATAGCCCACGAAATAAACACCCCTGTCGGGATAGGAATTGCAGCTTCTTCAACTCTTGTGAAAAAATCAAAACAAATTGTTGAGCTTTTTAAAAAGAAAAAAATGACAATTACTGATTTGAAAAGCTATGTTGATTCTACAAAAATGGCAAGTGAACTAATCCTGAATAACCTTCAAAGAACAGGTGAATTGGTTCAAAGCTTTAAGCAGGTTTCGGTAGATCAATCTACTGAAAATCAAAGGCAGTTTAATTTAAAATCCTATTTAGAAGATATTGTTAGAAGTTTATATCCGAAACTATCGCAAAAATCTGTTGAAGTTGAAATTGATTGTCCCGAAAATATCGAACTGAATAGCTATCCGGGCGTTTTTGCTCAAATATTTACCAATTTCATTATCAACTCATTAACTCATGCTTTTGATATAAAAAGTGAAGGGAAAATTACTATCTTTGCACAAATTCTTGATAATACTCTAAAAATAGAGTACAAGGATAACGGCAGAGGAATTTTACAGGAAAACCTGCCAAAAATATTTGACCCGTTTTTTACTACCAATATGAAGGAAGGAACCGGCCTGGGCATGAACATAGTTTATAATTTAGTTACTCAAAAACTGAATGGTACAATAAATTGTGAAAGCCAAATAAATAAAGGAGTATTATTTACTATTACAATACCTTTAACTCAGAATAAATTGTTCATTGAATAATATCAAATAATAACAAATAACAAATAACAAATAACAAATCACGAACCATGAACCATAAATTCCGAACCACGAATCACAAATCACAGGCAACTTAGCAACATTTAACCGATGGTCAAAGTTAATAAAGGAGGGAACAAACATGGGAAATGATAACATTTTTAACCATCTTTCTGACAGTAAAATAAAAGATGAAATTACGGAACAAAAGGAGCAATGGAAAGTTCTGATTGTTGATGACGAAAAAGCCATACATACTGTAATTCGCTTGGCCTTAGATGATTTTATTTTTAAAGGCAAAAATATTCAGTTTTTTGTGGCTGATTCTGCTACTAATGCAAAAAAAATACTGAAACAACAATCTGATATTGCATTGATACTGTTAGATGTTGTAATGGAAACAAATACTGCCGGCTTAGACCTGGTTAAATTTATCAGGGAAGAACTTCAAAATCATTTTATCCAGATTGTACTATGGACAGGCCAACCTGGCCAGGCCCCTAAAAGAGAAGTGATATTTTCGTATGAAATCAACGATTATAAGACAAAAATAGAGCTTAATGACGATAATATTTTTACAACGGTATTAGCAAGCCTTCGCACTTATAATGCAATAATTACTTTAGAATCTTTCCGTCAGTCACTCGAGCAAAAAGTTATTGAACGGACAAAAGAAGTAGTTGCCCAGAAAAAGAAAATTACCGATAGTATTCTATGTGCACAAAATATCCAAAATGCAATCCTTCCTTCTGAAGAATCAATCATTAAAATATGTAATGATTTCTTTATTTTATTCAAACCCAAAGATATTGTTAGCGGGGATTTTTACTGGATAAAAAAGATTAAAAATTGTCTTGTAATTGCAGCGGTTGATTGTACAGGACATGGTGTGCCCGGAGCTTTTATGAGCATGTTAGGAGTAGCTTTGCTTAACGAAATAGTCAGAAAAAAAGAAATTATACAACCCGGGCAGGTTTTAAACGATTTAAGGGAATACGTGAAAAATTATCTTAATCAAACCGGACAGAAATCAAAATCCCGGGATGGAATGGATATGGCCTTATGTGCAATTGATACACAATCTTTAAAAATGCAATATGCAGGAGCTAATAACCCTGTATACCTGATCAGAAAAAGTAATTTAAAAAATGATACAGCCGGATTAATTGAATTAGAACCCGATCCAATGCCAATAGGTATTTATATCAAGGAAGAACAATTCAAAAATAATGAGATCCAGCTCAAACCAAACGACTGCCTGTATTTCTTTTCCGACGGTTTTATTGACCAGTTTGGCGGCAAAAAAAACAACAAATTTATGAAGGCAAGGTTTAATGAATTACTTCTTGAAATTTATAAAAAACCCATGCCGGAGCAAAAAAACATTCTTGAAAAAACCTTTTATGACTGGAAAGGCTCTAACTTCCAGATAGATGATGTTCTGGTAATGGGAATCCGCATATAGTTTTAAGTTCATAGTTGAAAGTTCAAAGTTTTAGAATCTTATATAATCACTTAATGCTCATTAAGAATTGCGAATGAGCTATAATTGAAAATTTGATTTTTTATAGAAAACAAACTTGGCCGGCAATAAAATATTATTTCCAAAAATCAGACTGTTAAATCATATTTTTTTCATAAATTGCTTATTAAGAAGGTAATTCTTAATGCATATTCACAATATACAATTATTAAATTTAATCATCACTCATGATTGAATCACCTGCCAAATTCGGAATTCTCTATGTTGACGATGAAGAGGACAACCTGATCGTTTTCAAAAGTTCGTTCAGAAGGGATTACAAAGTCTATACGGCGATTTCAGCACAACAAGGCTTTGAAATCCTGCAAGAAAATGATATTCAGGTTATTATTGCCGATCAACGAATGCCTGAAGTTACCGGTACAGAATTTCTTGAGAAAATCGTGGATGAATACCCGGATACCATACGCATGATCCTTACTGCCTACAGTGATATTGAAGCATTGATAGATGGAATAAATAAGGGAAAAATCTTCAGGTACATCAACAAACCCTGGGAAAAAACGGATTTACAAACCATACTCAGCAATGCTATTGATACCTATAATCTAAAAAAGGAAAACAAAAATCTTATTCTGAGGCTGAGTGAAGCCAACGAATCTCTAGAACAAAAAGTAAAAGAGCGTACTGCAGAAATCAACAGGCAAAAAGAAGAACTCCAAAAAACACTCGATGAACTGAAGAAAGCGCAAAAACAACTGGTGGAATCCGAAAAAATGGCTTCTTTGGGAAGCCTTGTGGCCGGTATCGCACATGAAATCAATACTCCGGTAGGTGTGGGAATAGGGGCAGCTTCTACCCTCTCAAAAAAGACCAAGCAAACCCTTGAACGCTTTTTATCTGAAAAGATAACTAAAACTGATCTGGATGCTTATTTGCAATCAGCCCTGACAGCCTCTGAACTTATTCTGAACAACCTGGAAAGGACTGGTGAACTCGTGCAAAGTTTTAAACAGGTCTCAGTTGACCAAACAAGCGAAAAGAAAAGGATTTTCAGCCTGAAATCATATATCGGTGATGTAATACGCAGCCTGCAGCCAAAATTTAAGAATCGTAAAGTCGAGGTGCTGATCCATATTCCGAATGATATCAAGGTGAATAGTTATCCCGGCGTATTTGCTCAAATTGTTACAAATCTTATCATCAACAGCTTAATGCATGCATTTGATAATCAGGAAAAGGGAATTATCACCATCTCTGCTACAAGCAGTAAAGGCTTACTCGAGATCATATACACAGACAATGGTAAAGGAATATCACAAAAGATCCTTTCCAAAATATTCGATCCATTCTTTACAACCAACATGCAGGATGGTTCCGGTTTAGGATTGTATATCATTTATAATCTGGTTACTCAAAAACTGCAGGGAAATATTTCATGCAGCAGTGAAAAGGGAAAAGGAGTAAATTTTGAAATACTTATTCCCTTGATTATATAGCAGGCTTCATTTAGTCAATACCGGAAATCTTCGGATTTATCAACATATTATGAAACGTCCATGATTGAATAATTATTAAATCATACACGACAATGATTACTCGCACAGCTCGTGAGATCGCTTAGCTAAGTTATTCAATCATGGTAAGTTCCATCTGACAACGGCTTTAGCCCTCATGAGCTTTAGCGAATAATTGAAAACTAAATTATAAACAGATGAAACATCTTGTGCACACGGCGGTTATATTGATCATATTCAACATACTCTGTTCATATTCCATTCAGTCGCAATCAATTCAGGAACAAGGGAGACTGTTTATACAAAATTACGACGATAAAAATTTCAATACATCAGGAAAACAAATTTGGGCAGTTCTACAAGACAAGAGAGGCGTAATGTATTTCGGAAATATTGATGGTTTGCTTGAATTTGACGGCTCCAACTGGAGGCTTATTGAAATGCCAAATAAATCTACTGTCCGTTCAATGGCAATAGACAGTACGGGCAGGATATATATTGGTGCTAAAAGTGACATCGGATACATTGAAGCCGATACAACAGGTATAATACAATATATTTCGCTACTGGAAAAAATACCTGAAGAACACCGGAATTTTGACGATGTGTGGGAAACTTTTGTTATAGATAACCAGGTGATTTTTAGAACAAACTTTTATGCATTTATTCTAAAAAACAATAAAATAAAAATATTGAAATCTGAAAACAGGTTTCATGTAAGTTTTTGTGTAAACAACCGGTTTTATGTTCGCGAATGGGAAACGGGTTTGTTAACTTTAATAAACGATAGCCTTAAAATTGTTCCTCATGGCGGACAATTTGCTAAAGAACGTATTTATGTAATGCTTCCTTATGAAGATGATAAAATTCTAATAGTTACACGTACACAAGGCATTTTTATTTATTCACCTAATGCAGAAAAACCTAACAGGTTTTCAAAACCTGTTAGGTTTCAGGGAGTGGATAATTTCATTATTAAAAACCAAATCTACAGTGGTGCAAAATTAGACAATAAACATTTTGTTTTCGGCTCTTTACAAGACGGTTTAATTATTATTGATAAAAACGGCACTATTGTCCGGCATATCAACAAAAAGTCAGGATTACTGGATAATACCGTTATGAGTATTTGTGTTGATTCACAAAAAAATATATGGGCAGGTTTAAACAACGGTCTTTCATACATAATTGTAAATTCTCCCTTTTCTATTTTTTCTGAAAAAACAGGATTGCAAGGATCTGTATATACTGCCATATATTACCAAAACCAGCTATATGCAGGAACTTCGCTTGGCATTTTCTGTAAAGACAGGCAACACGACTTTTTTATGCTTAATAACACAAAAGGACAAAGCTGGTATCTGTCTGAAATAATGGGAGAATTATATTGTGCACATCATGAAGGTATTTTAAGGATAAATAAAAATTCTGCTGAAAATATTTCTACTTATGGTAATACATGGAATTTTTTAGAATTAGTCAGCCATCCTAACTATGTTTTAGCAGGAACAAGTGATAATGGATTAATATTATTGGAGTATAAAAACAACAAATTAATTGTAAAAAACAAAATTAAAGGCTTTGATGAATCTTCCAGATGGGTGCAGGAAGACAATGAAGGCAATATTTGGGTAAGCCATGAGAATAAAGGCATTTTCAGGCTTAAATTAAACGAAAAACTTGATAGTGTCGCAAAACTGGACTTTTTTAATACTAAGCACGGTTTACCTGCTAATACATATAATTATGTCTTTAAAATTAAAACAGATAATCAAAGTTCAAGAATAGTATTCGGTACTGAAAAGGGAATCTATAAATATGATCCCAAATCCAAATGTTTTGTTCCTGATGAAACTCTCAACAAATTGTTAAAAAAAGTTGGATTAATTGATATATTCACACAAGATAAAAAAGGGAATATCTGGTACAAAGAAGGGAATGAAAAAGGAGTATTATTGCTTCAAAGCGATGGCACATATAAATCAAGAAAAACACCATTTTTAAAAATCAAGAGTATAGTAATAAGTATTTATGTTATAGATACTGCTAACATCCTGTTTTGCACCTATGATGGCATAATTCATTACAATTCCCAAATTGCACCCGATTATGATGTTACTTATCCTGTCCTTATCAGACAGGTGCTTGCCGGCGATTCCTTTATTTTCGGAGGCGCTGAAATAACAGATAATATAATAAAATTACCTTATGAAAAGAATGCTTTGCAATTTACATATTCGGCATTGTATTATGAAGACCACGATAAAACGCAATACAGTTATTACCTCGAAGGCTTCGAAAAGAAATGGAGTGAATGGTCGCTAAAAACAGAAAAAGAATATACGAATTTGCCTGAAGGTTCTTATACTTTTTATGTGAAGGCCAAAAATATTTACGGCATTGAAAGTATCACAGCCACATACAATTTCAGGATACTACCGCCCTGGTACAGAACTGTATTGGCATACATATTTTACTGTATTACCGCAATCCTGATCGTATGGATATCAGGCTTTTTATATTCCAGAAGATTAAAAGCAGCCAATATCCGCCTGGAAAAAATTGTATCGGAAAGAACTGCTGAAATTCAAAAACAGAAAGAAGAACTTGAAACTACACTTGAAAACCTGAAGCAAACCCAGGCTCAACTCATCCAGTCTGAAAAAATGGCTTCCCTGGGCCAATTGACTGCAGGAGTTGCACACGAAATAAATAATCCGGTCAATTATATAACTGGCGGGATTGCTTCATTAAGTATTTGCATTGATGATATCAGATCAATACTTGAAAAATATAAAGAAATAACACCGGCAAACTTCAAGGAAAAACTACTTGAAATTGAGGAAACCAAAGAACACTTGGATTTTTCTGAATTGATACAGGAAATCGAAAATTTAACCAAGAGCATTCGAAGCGGCGCTGATCGTACAACCGAAATTGTCCAGGGATTACGATCCTTTTCAAGACTGGACGATGATGAATTTGATTTTATTGATTTACATAAAAACATAGACAATACATTGGCTATACTTAATAGTAAATTTGAAGATTCAATCAAAATCATTAAAGAATATGGAAATATTCCAAAGCTTCAATGTTTTCCCGGCAAACTGAATCAAATGTTTATGTATCTATTGTTAAATGCAATTGAAGCCATTGATAATGAGGGTCAAATTACAATAAAAACAGGGACGGTCTCAGGGTCTTCTGAAATCTGCATATCTATAATCGATACAGGTAAGGGTATTCCTGACGAAATCAGGGACAAAATCTTTGAGCCCTTTTTCACTACCAAACCAGTTGGTAAAGGAGCAGGATTGGGATTGTCGGTTGCACACAGCATAGTTGAAGAACATAATGGGAAAATTGAAGTGGAAAGCGAAACCGGTAAAGGAACTACGATAAGAATTATTTTACCGATTTTTAAGAAGTCTGTAGGTTATACATAACTGAAACAAAAATAATTAAATGAGTTATCAACCAATTATTTTATCCTAATACAAAAATGATGAATAAATATTACATATTAATTTTTATTTTATTACTAATAATGAAAAATTCTATTTCACAGAATTTTACAGATGCCGAAGTAAAAACTGCATACATATATAAATTTGGAAAATTTGTTAAATGGGAAAATGAGGAAAACATTGATACTTTTAAAATTGGAGTGTTTGGAAAGGATACTGTTTTATATTCAACCTTATTAAGTTTGGCTAAAATAAGAACGTTAAAAGAAAAACCAATAATAATTACAGGTTTTATTGAAGTGAAAGATATAACCAAAACTCAAATTTTATATGTAAATGAAAAAAGAAATTGTGACATTAATAAAATATTGGAAAAAATTCATGGAAATAATACTTTATTGATTAGTAATCAATGTATGGATCAAAAATTGGTTATGATAAACTTTTTGCCAAAAAAAGAAGGGAATATTCTTTTTGAAATTAATAAAAAAAATATTATTGATGAAAACCTGACAGCAATGCCGGAATTACTTTTAATCGGGGGTACTGAAATTGATATACGTGAACTTTATAAAGAACAAGAAAAAGAATTAGAAAGTGAAAAAGAAAAAGTTATAAATAGAGAAATTGAAATTAAAAAGCAGAAAGAAGAGCTCCAAAAGCAAAATGAGAAGATTAAAGAAAAAAATACAGAAATCGACAGGCAACAGATTCTGATAACAGAACAACAGGAAAGAATTAAAGATCAGAAAACCGAGCTGACAAAATTATTTAGTGAAGTTAAAGAACAACAAAGAAAATTAGATAATAAAATAAAAATTCTTATAAAACAGGAAGAAGAAATTAAAAACCAGAAAAATGAAGTTGAAACTCAAAAAAACATACTTAAAGTTCAGAAAGATGAAATAACCGATCAGGAAAACAAGATTAAAGCTCAAAAAGCTGTTCTTAATGAACAATTGGCAAAAATTAAAACACAACAATTAGTTTTATTTTTATTTATTGCTTTGTTAATTTTAATTTCAGGCTTAGTATTTTTAATTTATAGGGGATATAAAATAAAAAAAGAGGTAAATAAAAAATTAGAAGAAAAAAATATTGCAATAACTGAACAAAATATTAAAATCAATCAACAAAATGAAGAAATTTGTACCCAGTCAGAAAACTTAATGGAAATCAATGCTTTGCTTGCCGACAAAAACCAGGAAATACAAACTCAAAAAAAAGAAATCGAAAATCAGAAAGAGATCATTGAGGAACAATCTGAACACCAGTTGAATCAAGCCAATAAAAAACTCAGGCAACAAAAGAAAGAGCTTCAGATCGCCCTTGAAAGCCTCAAAGAAGCGCAATCCATGCTGGTCCAATCCGAAAAAATGGCTTCCCTCGGGATGCTTTCCGCAGGTGTGGCTCATGAGCTTAAAAATCCTATCAATTATATCAGCGGCGGTATTACCTCCCTGGAAATGAGCCTTAATGATTTCATGGAAGTAGTGGAAGAATATGATACCATCCACCGGGATAACCTGGAAGAAAAGATCAGCAAGATCAGGGTTCTCAAAGAACAAGTGGAATATGATGAACTCACCGGCGAAATTCATAAACTGGTAGGAAGCATTAAAAACGGAGTGACAAAGACCACTGAAATCATCAACAGCCTGCGCATATATGCCCGTAAAGACCAGGATAAGATCAGCACAGCCGATGTGCACCTGATCATTGATTCGGCTCTGATATTATTACGAAATCAATACAAAGACCGGATCGAGATCATTACTGAATATGGCAAAATCCCGGAGATCAATTGCTATTCCGGGCAATTAAACCAGGTATTTACCAATATAATCAACAACGCTGTCCAGGCTATTGAAGATAAAGGGAAAATTAATATTAAGACTTCCGCTGGTGCAGAAACTTCGGAAGTCATGATTTCAATAAAAGATACAGGCAAAGGAATGACCGATGAGATTAAATCAAAGATATTTGATCCGCTTTTTACCACCAAAGAAGTGGGCGAAGGAACCGGACTGGGTTTGTCTATTACCAAAAGCATCATTGAAAAGCATCAGGGGAAAATCGAAGTGGAAAGCGAACCCGGAAAAGGAACTGAATTCAAAATAATATTGCCGATCGATATTGAATGAATTTAAATGAATGCCCGCATATTTACCTATAAAGTAGTAAAAGCGATTGAAAATCAATTT
>DAOVJU010000131.1 GCA_030632095.1 Chlorobiota bacterium | reverse complement strand
GGAACGCCATAATTTCTTAACATTCTAACAGCCGGAATATTTAAAGATCTTGCAAGCGCTTTATATGCCGGTATTGCCCCTTCATAACTCCTGTTATAATTTTTTGGCATAAATCCTCCAATATTTGTTGGTATATCAGGAATAAGAGAATTTGGAAGTATTTCACCGGAACTTAACATTGCAGCATATAATAGTGGTTTCAATATACTGCCGGTGCTTCTATTACTAACTATATTATCAACATAACCATTGTTTTGTGAGTTGTTCTCAGGAAAAATAACATTTCCATTATATGACAAAACTTCTCCACTTTCAATTTTTAGCACTAGTACTGCAATATTATTAATATCATTGGCCCTGAAAAGTTCGTAGTGGTTCATGATGATCGAGTTTACCTTTTTTTGTAAGCTTGCATCAATTGTAGTTTTAATAACAGTATTATCAGCAGTTGTTTTATTTTCATTTTTAAGTATTCTAACTAAAAGATGTGGTGCTATATTAGGAAACGATACAGGTTTTTCCGGCAAAGCTTCCATTAATGATAATTCATAGCTGTCTTTTGTTATTATCTTATTGTTTAATAGTTTTTGTAGCAGCCAGTTTCGTTTTCTTAATAATTCATTTCTGTTTTTTCCGGGATGAATTAAAGACGGGCTATTAGGTAAAACAGCTAACATAGCTGATTCAGCCCAGGTTAGTTCTTCAATTGATTTGGCAAAATATCTCCATGAAGCAGCAGTTAAACCAACAACGTTTCCTCCGAATGGTGCATTAGAAGCATAAAATGCCAATATTTCCACTTTAGTATAATGTAATTCCAGTTTAAAAGCTAATAATATTTCAACTATTTTCTGGAAATAAGTTCTTGGTTTGCCTTTACGCGATAACCTTATTAATTGCATTGTTATTGTGCTACCACCACTTACAATATTTTCATACTTAATATTTTGGTATAAAGCCCTGGCTAAAGCCAAAGGATCAAAACCCGGATGTTTATAAAATCTTTTATCTTCATACAATGTTAAAGCGCCGGCAAAATTATCAGGGACCATGGAAGTATTAGGGAACCTCCATTGACCATCATTTGCTATATGAGCTCCAAGTAATTCACCTTCGCAACTTTCAATTACCAGGCTTAACGGATTATCGAATAATTCTCCGGGGGGAAGTAATAAAAAAATAATAAAGAGTATAGAAATAAAAATTAAATAATATCTCTTTTGCTTTAGAATATTATGTTTATTCAAAACAGGTTAAATTAAAATGTTTACTTAATAAATAAATCTTTTTATTAAAATTAAAGATACAAAATTTCAAAAATTTATGAGTTCAGTATAAAAACTCTTTTTTTGCCACCAAAGCACAACGTTTACCTTCACGAACAGGTTGAGGTCTGGGTTGTGCGAGTGAGTAAAAACACCAAATCTCACCAAAAAAATATATGCTAGATTTTCAGCAGTTTGTGAAATTTGGTGCTTTAGTGGTATTTTTAATTCTCTACCTTTTTAGACTGGACTCATTTATTTTAATCAAATTTTATATTATAAATCACATTCCCTGGTGAATTAAAAGATTAATTTTGGAGGCTAAATTTTGGTCTGAAATAATGCTGAAGAAATCCTTACAATTAACTAAAAAAGAGAGTGAAACTTTTAAACTTCATATTTGGATTATTATTAGATTTCGATCATTATGCTTTTGTTTATATATATCCCTTAATCGCGATACTGGGAATTACTTCCATTACAATACTCTCTAAAATTGAATATACTGATCCCAGGAATCAATCGTATAACAAGAATTTTAAAGAAGCTGTAAAACAGTCAGTTAATAGTATGATTCAGATAATAAAAACAAACAAACCATACCGGGATTTTGAAATGGGTTTCATGCTTTATGGTTTTGCATGGATGTCAACAGCTGCTGTTATTGTAATATATTTTGACAGGGTATTGGAATTAAACTATTCGAGTGTTGCATTTTACAAAAATGCTTATAATATTGTAGCGATAATATTATTGCCTTTCTTTGGAAAGCTTTTAGGGAAGATTGATCCCAGGAAATTCGCAGTTATCACTTTTCTATCCTTATTACTTTATTTGTTTTTTATGGGTTTAACAGAGTTTATACCTTCTTATGTTAATTTTCTCGGAATTAAAATTTATTATAGTTTGTTACTGTCATTTGTGTCATATGGCTTTTTTGCAGCAACTATGGCTTTACTGTGGAGTATTGGTTCTGCTTATTTTTGTAAAGATGAAGAGGCTGGAAGTTATCAATCTGTTCATCTTTCACTTACAGGCGTTAGAAGCATTATTGCTCCATTAATTGGGATTTATTTTCTTGAAACTATAGGATTTGCCGGAACTTTTGGATTGGCTATTTTATCATTAAGCATTGCAATAGTATTGATGATATTTTCAATGAAGAAGAAGTACAAGATGATATAATGATTATCGTAATAACCTGAGTTCGATATAAAATTAAATTTACAGAAACCAAAGAGAGGGTGAGATTTTGAGAATAAAACTTGAAAGAATAACGATTGATTTAAATTTTTAGACCCATTACAATTATATCATCAATTTGCCCGTATTCACCGCGCCAATCAATAAATTTTTTGTTTATAATTTCCTTTTGTTGTTCCAGATTATATGATGAAATTTCAAGCAAAAGAGATTTAAAGTGTTTTCTCATAAATTTTCTTCCTGTGGGTCCACCAAATTGATCAATATAACCATCAGAAAATAAATAAATAAGATCGTTATTTTGGATATCGATATCTTCCTTTTTAAAGGGTTCCATACAATCATGATAAGCAATAGGCATTTTGTCGGCTTTTACCTCAGTAAGATTATTGTTTCTAATTATTATTAGCGGATTATATGCACCTGAATATTGGAGTTTTTTCGTAGAAAAATCAATTGTACATATAGCCAAATCCATACCATCTTTTGATCCACCAATATCTCCTTTTTGTTTTAAAGCTTTTATAACATTTTTACGGAGCATATTTAAAATTTCAGATGTATCTGTAATTTTATTTTTTTCAATAATTTCATTAAAATAGCTTATTCCGAGCATGCTCATAAAAGCCCCCGGAACACCATGTCCGGTGCAATCGGCAGCAACAATAATAAGTTTTTTGTCAATTTCAGTCATCCAGTAAAAGTCACCACTTACAATATCCCGGGGTTTATAAAATATAAAGTAATCACGAACATATTTTTTAAGAACTTCTTCAGTGGGTAACAATGCCTCCTGAATTCTTTGGGCATATTTAATACTTGCTGTGATTTGATTATTTTTATTTTCTATTTCCTTTTTCTGGGCTAATACTTCACATGTTCTATCAGCAACTATTATTTCAAGTTTTTCTTTTTCCTGTTTTAATTTCTTTTCCCGGTATTTAATGTACAAGATTACCATTAAAATAATATAAATTGAACATGATAAATAAAACCATGTTGTCTTCCAAATTGGAGGTTTAATATAAAAACTGAACTGTGCAGGTTTTTCAGTCCATCGATTAAATTCGTTAGATGCAAGAACCTCGAATTTATATTTCCCAGGCTGTAAACCCAGGTATTGTTCTTCGAGCATCTGCGTAGGACTCGACCATTTGTCGCTTAGACCAAGCAACCGGTATTTATAGTATATTTTACCAGGATTTTTGTAATATAAACCAATATAAGAAATGGATACGTGGTTTTCTTTATAAGATAATTCGAGGTTTGAGGGCAAATTATACCATTGCATGGTTTTATTGCTTCTTTCTGACCAGTTTATTTCTTCCAGGTTTAATTTTAAACCTGTAACATGTACAGTTGGTAAAGTTGAGTTAGTGGGTTCAGTCTCGGGTTTGTAAACAGTAATTCCGTTTGAAGAACCTATCCAGAAGGCATTATTAATTTTTGCGATGGAATTTTTATTGGTTGCTATTCCTGTATAACCATTTGTATTATCATATTGTATAATTTGGCTTATGTTCAGTGAATCATCGAAAAAAATCCTGCTCAAGCCCTTATCTGTTACGGCTAGTAAAGTATTTTTATCTTCAAAAGCCAGAACATTAATATTATTTGAAAATATTAACCTGTCATTAGCAAATAATGAAATTGGCTTTGAAGTATTTAGGCTTTTTTTATATATAAAAATTCCTCCGCCCAAAGTTCCGATCCATATATTTCCATTCTTATCGGCAATAAGGCTGTTGATTTTTTTTACACTTAAACCTTCAACTTCATCAAAAGTGGTAACTATTTTGTCATGAAATTTAACAAGTCCATCAAGAGTACCACACCATATATTTCCGTCAAAATCCTGAATTATAGTCTGAACTTCATTAATCAATCCCTCGCCCAAGCGTGCATTATAAATTTTATTATTTATTATTTTACTAATACCGGTAACCGTTCCGCACCAAAGCGTATTGTTTTTATCATTAAACAAGCAGTTTACTCTGTTATTTATAAGCCCGTTGTTTTCGGTAAAAAACGAAATATTTCCCGAATTATATTTAAACACTCCCATTTCAGATGCCAACCAGATATTATTATAAGAATCAATTTCGATATCGCTAAATGAATTTACCGGTATTCTATTGCTCCACGTTACTTTTTCAATATCAAGCTGGTTTTCGTTTGAAATTTCATATAATCCGTCACCATCACTTGCCAGTAGTATTTTTCCGTTTTTTTGAAGATGGATGTTATTAATATCGTCAAAAATGAGCCCTTCTTTTTCCGTAATTTGGAAAAACTGTTCGCCCATAAAGCGAAATACCCCTTCTTCGAATACCGAAAACCATATGGAACCTTCATTATCCTCAAAAATTTTAACAATCTGGTTCTTTGGTAATCCGTTTTTTGTAGTAAAATAACTTATATTGCCCTTTTTATCAAGAATATTCAGGCCGCTTTTATCAGTGGCAAACCATATTTTTTCTCCAGGAAATATGCTCCAAACCCTAAAATCTTTAAGATAATTTGAAGAATTAAATAATTTTATATCAGGTTTATCTATATCTTTTTTAATCTTAAGTGAAAATGCCCCGTTATCGTAAGTTGAAACCCATAAAGTGTTATCATTTGAAATTTCAAAATCGAACAAACGGTCAGATGGCAGGATATTATTGGTATTTAAATAGTTAATTTTGGTGATAGAATCGTTTTTAAGGGAAATAACATTTATTCCACCGCCAAAAGTCGCTATCCACAACCTTTCAAAATTGTCTTTATAGATGTCGAAAATATAATTGCTGCTTAAACGATCCTCAATCCCATAACATGTAATAGAGAACGAATCAATTGCAACTTTATTTATTCGATATAAACCGCCACCAGAAGTACCTGCCCAAATATTATTTGCATCATGAAATAATGACACTACAATTGTGTTGTTCAGGCCATTTTTTTTATCAATTGTTATAAAGTTATGTCCGTTGAAAATTGAAATTCCTTCATCGGTACCAATCCATAAATTTTCTTCATCATCTTCAATAATTTTACGAACCACATTACCAACCAAACCCGACCCTTTGTTAAACACCTTAAAATTTTCACCATCAAATTTTGCCAAACCGCCACCATCGGTTCCAAACCAAAGGTATCCTCTTGAGTCTTGAAAAATTTCATATACTGTATTTTGAGGGAGCCCGTCCTCAACTCCATAATTTTGAAAATTATATTGCTGTGCATGACTTAGCCATGAAAGCATTAAAATTATAAGGATACAAAGTCCAATTCTCATTTTTTAAAGAAAATAAATTGGCCACCCTCATCTCCTGTATTCTTTATTGGATGAAATTCAGGAGATTGCATAGAATTATTCACTACCGGAATTTTTATATTTTCATATAATTGGCTGGCGTCAAAGTAGTCGTAATTATTGTAATCCAATGTTTTTAATAAATAATAGGTGAAAACTGAATGTCCATCTCTACCGCCATCCATAACAGGTTCAATACCACCAGATGTAATTGCTTTTCTTGATATTTTACTATGCACGTTCCGGTAATACCGTTCCGATTCTTCAAATGGGATTTCCAGTGTTTCACCTCTGAATATATCTCCGCTAAAGCATGCATCTGATATTAATAATGTGTGTTTGGAACGTATTCCACCTAAAAAAGTCTGAATATCAGAATTCGAAATATAATATGAAGTTGAAGCTTCTATTGCATCAACCGGAACCCAGTATCCCTTATTTAGCGCTTTATTATGTTCCCCATGTCCTGAATAAAAAATCAATACATTATCTTCAGGCTTAACATTTGCCACAAGCCATTCAAATTCTTTAATAATATTGATTCTTGTGGCCTCCTGGTTATAAAGCGTTTTAAATAAATTAAATCTGTAATGTGTTCTGAGCGAATTTTCAATTGCTTTTGCATCGTTTACTGCATTTTTTAATTTTTTCCAGCTTCCGGAATAATTGTCAATTCCGATAATTAAAGCGTAGTAATCGCCAATTTTAAGTGTTTTGGTTTCATCTCCAAGATTCAAACCTTTTAAAGGATCGCCCCTAAATGTAGAACTATCATCTTTATTAACATCAGAATTGCTTATTGAATATTGTTTAGCTTTACTTACTCCTTCAATCACTTGAGCAAGTATACTTTCTGCTGTTAAAAACAGCAAAGCGAAAATAAAAATAGAGTTTTTCATTTTTTTTATGTATTAAAATATTTCATGTTGCAAAATCAAACTAATCAATATATATTAATGAATCAGGGTTCCATAACTACCCTAAAGCCCATAAAATTGCTTCCTGCTGTTGATGACATGTAAAAACGATATGTTACCGGAACCGCGGGGTCATGCCAGCTTCCTCCCCTTCCTGTTTTTAATTTTCCAATTCGTGGTCCCTTGGGATTATTTGTAGGAGATTGCTCGTAATAGTTTTCCTTGTACCAGTCGTAACACCATTCCCATACATTTCCGCTCATATCGAAAATATTCAGTTCATTCGGGCTAAGGTTACCAACTTTACTCTGTGTTACACCTTCAGAATTCGATTTATACCATCCTATGTTGTTTATATTATCGCTTCCCGCAAAAATATAGTTGTTTGAATTAATTCCTCCCCTGGCTACATATTCCCATTCTGCTTCAGTAGGAAGCCTGAATTTTTTACCTGTTTTATTGCTTAACCATTGGCAATAAGCATTTGCGTCAAACCAGTCAATATAAGTAATCGGATGGTCATTATTCCACGCTATATTTTTATCGGGCATTAAATACTTGTTTTCAAAACAGAATTTTTTATATTCCTTAACAGTTACCTCGAACTGACCAATATAAAAATCATTAAGATATACTTCATGAGCAGGCATTTCATCAAAGCTCCCGGAATTTCGTCCCATAATGTATTTTCCACCCTTAACAAAAATAAGAGTGCGCGCTTCTTCGGGTAAATATTCCAGCCTTACTTTAAAAACCACTTCGGAAGCTATCAGGTGATTCATTTCATCCAATACATACCAGACTATTTTTTTTCCAAAACCACCTGAAATATTATATCCCACATCACCTTCTACATGTTTTAAATCCGTCGAGAAGGTATTACCGCCATCAATTGAACAAAATAAGACTACATTAAACCTATCTTCTTCATTTGAACCTGTTATATCATAAAATATTTCAATAGTTAAACCTGACTGTTTTGAGTTTACATTAATTACAGAAACTCCGTAACACATTTCGGAAAGATATACAAGAAAAAGTACTATTAAAGAATGTTTCAGCATTTTTAATACTTTATTCAAAAGTAACGAATATTATTAAAAAAAACAGTATTTAAATATTTTTATGTTTTTGAAATAAGCAATGTATATTTTTAATTATTAAATTTAAAAGAGGTAAATTTGATCTATTGAAGCTTACAGGGATGAAAATTTATTTACTCTTTCTTTTTTTCTGTTTACCTGTTTATCTTTCAGGTCAGGCTACTCAATTTATTGTAGAGTCATTTCATCTCGATTTGAATGATCTTGAGGCTAATAGGAATCCAGTTTTTGATGCGAATGATAAAAAATGCGCACTTATAAAAGTACGAACCGACCTTAGCAATATTACATTTAGTTCTAATAACGGTATTGTGGAGCAAAAAATGGTACTTACCGAGTATTGGATATATGTTTCGTACGATGAAAAAAAGCTGAATGTTTATAAAGACGGTTTTTTACCCTTAAATTTCGATATTCCTGTTTCGCTGGAAGAAAGTAAAGTTTATACCTTTTATATCACCACCAGTAAACGACTTTCAATTGTCATTCAAACCGAACCGAAAGATGCTAATGTTTTTTTTAATAGCAACCTGATTCAGGAGCCGAATATCGGGAATATT
>DAOVJU010000414.1 GCA_030632095.1 Chlorobiota bacterium | reverse complement strand
CACCAACAGTTATTGAATTTCCATTAAAATCAATATTTCCATCAACATTCAGATCTCCATTCACTGTTAATGTAGTCCCGTTATTTGCAGTAATATCACCATTAACATCCATTGTTCCGGACTGGTTAATGGTAAGGTCAGAGTTGTTTGACATACTAATCCCGCCATTAATTGTTAATGTCCCACTTACATAAAGTATCGCGTTATTATTAATATGCAAACTATCTATAGTCAGATTGCCTTCTACATTTATTATACTGTTATTTCCCATCCATAATTCGGCTATTGTATAACCATCTGAAGAAACAATCCAAATACTATCATTATTATCAATTTGTACATCATCAGTTATACCTGGTAGTGATCCACTATCCCAGGTAGAAGTATTTACCCAGTTTCCATCATCGGTTGTATGAATTAATGCTGCTTTTAAACTTCCTGTAAAAACCAATACTGTAAATAATATTCTTAAAATATTTTTCATTGTGTTTTCAATTCATTTATAATAGACTTTCTACTTATTTATACGGTAAAATGCTTCAAAAGATGCCAAAAAAAATACATATTACATAAAAACTGATTCTTACTTGATTAACACTAAAATTTAAATGATAAAAAACATGTAATATGCTTTGAATTACTCTCCTTTATCGAGATCAATATTTTTTTCTTCAATATCAACCGTTTTGCTTGCTTTGTTTTCAGCATATGAAAATGTACCTGTAATGGTCAAGACCCGTTCAGGTATTTCGTTCTCAGGAATTAATTTATATGAAACTAAAAACTGGGGCTCTTCAGGAAGGTTCATCCACATAAATTTTATGATACGGGCTTTGCTGTTGTATACAAAAATTGCATTTCTGCTTTTAATGCTTTCGGGTGTAAATCCGGGAGGAATATGTTCTTCAATTTTACCAAATTTATTCAAATCAGCTTTTGTTACTAAAATATTTATGATAACAACATTTTCGTTGGATAAATACGGTTCTTGTCTGATACAACTAATAGTCTGTATATCTATTGAATCGGATTGGTTTTGTGGTGTAAGTATATTAAACCCTTCACTTTCACTTCCTTTAGGCTTTACCGTTATTACATGAGGATAAATTTCGAGCGACTTGTTTATTTTATCTTCAACAAAGGAGAATTTCCCACTTACTACATAATATCCCTGCATATTTGGTGCAACATCAATTTGAATAGTTACACTAAAATATTCTTCATCAGGAAGTTCAATCCAAAAAATAGTTACCTGATCATTTTCATACTTAAAATCGCCATTTGAAGAAACTTTCTCAGTTGCTTTAAATCCATGAGGAATATCTAACTGTAACCTCGCAAAACTTTTTAAGTCTTTCTTATTAATAAAAACATTGATATTGAACCTGTTACCAGCGCCAATTTCTTTAGGGATAGTAGTATTTACCTCAACTTCATCTGCATATATTACTGAAAATGAAGCTAGTATCAGGATTAATATATAAAATATTTGTTTATTCATTCATTTAGTTTTCTTCAAGTAAGTATTTGAATAGTACAAAAATAAAAAAACTTTAATTAGTCCTTGTAAAAAAACTCTCTTTATCTTTATTCTAAACTTGTTTCAGAATCTGTAATTTGTTGGTATGGAGATTCCGAAATAAATACGGAATGACGTTCTTTTGTTTTATACTGAGTTTTCTAAAAGATAAACTTCATTAATAATCAAAACTGCTTCCCTCTAGAAATTCCCTCAATATTGATGTAGGCGGGATTTCATTTTCCTCATTTATTGGAATAAAATATGATAATAGTTTTAGTAATCGTAATGATTCGGCGTATTCAATTTTATTCTCAGGTATTTGCTTTAATAAAGGTTCTGCATAATTTTTTAAAATTCCCAGTTCATATACTAATGAAGAATTAAACATAACATCAGCTTCTTCCTGGAATGGGAAAATATATTGATCCTCTCCTTTTCTAACACTTTCCCATCTTGAAATTGTATCATGCGCTGAATATCCACGGTATTTAAAATCTCTTACAATTCTCCTTATTAACCTGTTATCAGTTGTTGGGATTCTATTGTGCCTGTCAATTCCTATTTGTGTTAATGCTGATATATATATTTTGAATTTAAATTTATGCTCAATAAACTTTGTTAAGCCAGGATTTAAAGCATGTATCCCTTCAACTATAATTATATTTTCGTTAGTTATTTTTAAGTAATCATTATCATAAAACCTTTTGCCAGTCTGAAATGAAAATTTGGGCAGGTTTACTTCCTTGCCTTCTAATAAATCATTTATATTGCTGTTAAAAAGCTCAACATCAATTGCATTTAACACTTCATAATCATAATCTCCATTTTCATCTAATGGTGTATGCTCTCTGTTAACAAAATAATTGTCAAGTGATAGTAATACAGGTTTTAATTCTGCAACTTTCAACTGAACCGCAAGCCTTTTGGCAAAAGTTGTTTTACCGGATGATGAAGGCCCTGAAATCAAAATTATTCTTACTTCATCTCTTCTTTCATTAATTTTATTTGCGATCTCAACAACTTTTTTCTCATGTAGTGCTTCTGAAATTTTAATTAACTCTCCTCCTTTGCCTTTCATTCCCATTTTGTTAACATTGCATATACTGGCAATTCCTAAAATATCAACCCAACGTTTGTGTTCCTGAAATATGGTAAACATCTGATCCTGCAAAACCAATTCCTCTAATTTGTTAGGATTTGATCTTTTGGGAATCATTAAAAGCATCCCATCGTAATATTTTACCAGATCAAATACTTTTAAAAATCCTGTTGATGGCACCAAATAACCATAGTAATAATCAAAATCGCCATCTAATTCATATACAGATGTATATAGCTTCGACCTGGTTTCAAACAGCTTTGCCTTTTCAGTGAAAAAATTGTCTTCAAACAACTTAACTGCCTCTTTGGTAGGAACAATTGTACGTTTAAAAATAAAATCAAAATTAATAATTTCACGCATGCGCTTTCCTATTTTAAGCACCATTTGAATATCTAACTCGCTTTCAAGATTTTCCAACTCACAATAAAGGCCTTTCGAGACAGAATGTTGTATTTGAAGAACAGCATCAGGAAATAAATCTTTTACAGTTTTTTGCAGCACAAATGATAAAGACCGGATATACATTCGCATGCCATCATGATGTGTTATATTGATAAACTCAACTTGCTTTGGTTTATATACTTCATAACTAAGCTCCTTAAGTTTATTGTTAACATATGCCCCACAAAAAGGATATTCAGCTTCTAATTTCATATCCTTAATAATTTCTGTTAATCTTACTCCCTTGGGGTATTTATTTTTCTTGTTGTTATTTAAACATTGTATTTCAACCATATTTGCATTTTTTTATTTTTCGAACTGGCTTTAAAATTTAATATACCCAAAACTCATATCCAAATTTTTAATTCTGAGTCTACATTGAAAAGACATTGATTTAAAATAATTTAAAAAAGTTGCCACAGATTACACTAATCATCACAGATTTAATTTTTATAAATCTGTGAATCTGTGGCTTTTTTCGATTTTTACGACTTTTCGGAGTGGACTCAATTTTTAATTTATAATTTAACTATTCAGTTCCTTAATTAAATATTTAGCTGTAAAACTATTTTCACTTGTTACTATTTCCTCGGGTTTGCCTTCACAAATAATTTCTCCACCTTTTTGTCCTCCTTCTAAACCAAGATCAATAATATGATCAGCTACTTTAATCACATCCATGTTATGTTCAATCACAATTACTGTATTTCCCCTGTCAACAATCTTATTTAACACTTTCAATAAAATATTAATATCTTCAAAATGTAATCCTGTTGTTGGTTCATCAAGAATGTAAAGTGTTTTACCGGTATCTCGTTTCGATAATTCTGCTGAAAGTTTTATTCGCTGTGATTCACCACCGGATAAGGTAGTAGACGATTGCCCCAGTGTAATGTAACCTAAACCTACTTCCTGTACAGTTTTTAGCTTGTTTCTTATTGCTGGAATATTCTTAAAAAACTCAACTGCCTGGTTTATAGTCATATTCAGCACACT
>DAOVJU010000029.1 GCA_030632095.1 Chlorobiota bacterium | reverse complement strand
GCTAAATATTACATACATAAGATGGATGAACGCACTACCGCAGCCGAAACTGCACTGATCGGGAGTTCATTCAAACGAATCGGCATAGAGCTACATAGTTTATGTCAGGCGGCTAAAATTGATACAGCTGATTTTATGGGTGTTTTGAGTGGTTTTCATCAAGCCGTCACAACAGAACCATTCGGTGAAAAAGATATCCTTCCAGTAGATGCAAATGATGATAAAATATTTACATTATCCCATCATTACATTAAAGGATATTTTAAAAACAGTACCAATCAAATCTTTCATAATCCAGACTATAATCCTTCATATGACAGTCCGCAATTTTTAAAAAATTTCAATAATTTTATTTCAAATCATTAAACCTGAAATGATAAAATTCTTTTTCACTTGTATTATGGTTCTCACTATGGTTTTTAATACATTTTCCCAAAACTCCTTAAATTACAAACAAGATAATTTCTTCCCCAACACTGTTCATTATTCAGTTTTTATACAATCATTTTATGACAGCAATGATGACGGGATTGGCGACATTCCCGGATTAACCGGTAAACTGGATTATTTATCTGATCTTGGGGTGGGAAGTATCTGGTTACTTCCGGTTCATCCATCACCTACATATCACAAGTATGACATTATAGATTATTATAATATTCACAAAGATTATGGGACATTAACAGATTTCAAGAATCTTGTAACGGAAGCTCATAAAAGAAATATTAAGATTATTATTGATCTTGTTGTGAATCATACGTCTTCTGACCACGCCTGGTTTAAAGAAGCCATAAAAAACCCGGATAATCCGTTTCGCGACTACTATGTCTGGTCAAAAGACAGAGCTAAAATAAACAAAACTTCATGGCAATGGCATGATATAAAGGATACAATAAATGCTTCTTCAATGGATGAAAAATACTATGGATTTTTCTGGCATACAATGCCCGATTTGAATTACAACAATCAAAAAGTAAGGGAAGAAATAAAAAAGATTGGCAAATTCTGGCTAGATGAAATGAATATTGATGGATTCAGGTTAGATGCAATCCGGTTTATATACCCGGAGAAACAAAAGGAGAAAAACCATGCATGGTGGCAGGAATTCAGAGCTACAATGGATTCAGTAAAACCGGATTTTTACATGGTTGCGGAAGTGTGGGGAGAAGATACTATTGTTGCTCCATTTCTAAATAAAGGCGTTCATTCAAGTTTCAATTTTGACTTAAGCTTTGGAATTGAAAAGATACTGAAAGAAGAAAAAGATTCCGGATTAATAGGCTCCCTTATCAAAACAAGATCACTTTACAAGTCTTATAGTGATGATTTTGTGGATGCTATTTTTCTTAAAAATCACGATCAGAATCGAATACGTTCGGTACTAAATAATAATATTAAAAAATCAAAACTGGCTGCTTCTATCCTATTTACATTGCCGGGAGCGCCATTTCTTTATTATGGCGAAGAAATTGGGATGCTTGGTAAAAAACCTGATGAATTTATTCGTGAACCTTTTTTATGGGATGATCAGGAAAAAGGACAAACAAGTTGGGAAATAGCTAAATATTCTACATTTGATAAGGTAAATCCCTTATCAAAACAAATTATCGATGATTCTTCACTGTATAATCATTATAAAAAAATCATTGCTTTCAGAAATAAATCAAAAGCCATAATTCTTGGTGAAATTACCACTACTGAATTCACGAATAATTCTTTGCTTAGCTTTTACAGGTTATATGGCGCTGAGAAACTTCTGGTAATTCATAACCTTACTAATGAAATTATTGATTTGTCACTTTATGATGAAATCGCTGATGAGCGAAATATCCTGGTTTATCCAAAACAATTATTAAGACATGAAACGCGCATTATAAATGCAATTAATCCTTATCAGACATTGGTTTTTAAACATCGTTTACATTAATTTACCAGAATTTTATTTTACCATAAGTATCCTTCCAGCTTTTTACTTTTAAAAATAATGTATCAATGTTTTGAATCTTACTTACACGATTTTCAATTTCATTGCCATACCTGTCTCCTTCAACACTTCTCCAGTTTCCCCTGTTAAATTTATATTCTATATGATTTTGGTTTAAGGCTAAAGTAATTGTAAAAATCCCATCCTTCTCTTTTAGTTTGTATTTATTTGATCCTAAATCCCATCCATTAAATGTTCCTGAAATATAAATATCATCATTTTCATCTGTATTTTTCGGAATTGAAGTTATAACAAATGTTATGTTCTTTTCTTTTATTGGTTGGTCTTTCCAGTTTACTATTTGTTCATAAATTGTATCACTTCCCTTGTAATTAAAAACCTTGTTTTGTAATGGGAATCCATTTAAATCAGCTGTTTCGGTATCCCAGCTTCCCCTTGTAATTTTATATTCAAAATGCCTTTCTGATATTTTCAGCCTGAAATAATATTGTCCCATATCATTCTTTTTAAACTTATAAAAAAGGTCTCCGGGATTCCAGCCATTTAAATTTGATGCAAAGTATATCTTAGCATTTTCAGGTGTGATTTCAGTCAATTTTTCAATTAATATTACAATTTCCTTTTTTTGAATTAAATCCGACCAGTTTTCAACCGATATATGTATTTCATTCGATTCATTATACCAATACACGCGATTATCAATAACTAATCCAAATTCATCCATTTCCTGTTTCGTCCAGTCCCCTCTTGTGATTTTGAATTCTAACACACCTCTTTTCATTGGAAGGCTAATGAAATATTTACTCTTACTGGTCCTGTTAAATATGTAATTTCTATCACGAGGGAACCAGCCATTGAAGTTTCCCACAATAAATAAATCATCATTATCCGGAGTGTTTCCAGGAACTTCATCTATAATTACCGTAATGTAATTATCGCCTTTATCGGCTAAATCTTCCCAATTATCAATTTTTGTATAAATAGTATCTGTTTTACCAAACTCAGCAAGCCTGGTTGGCAATTCATTACCAAATTCGTCGGATTCTGCTGAAATCAGATTTCCCCGGGTAAATTTGAATTCAAGATTGCTAATATTTTTATCCCTTTCAATAGTTACAGAATAATTACCTCTTGAATCTTTAATCAGTTTGTATTGATCACCTTCCGAATCCCAGTTGTTAAAGTTACCGGCAATGCTTATTTCATCATCATCAGGAGTGTTTTCGGGTAAATCAGTTACCACAATGGTAAGTGTAGGGCAATTTAGTGGTTCCTTATCTTTCCATGAATCTATTGAATTAGTAATTGTATCAACACTTTTATAGTCATACACTCTCTTTTGCAAATAATGTCCGCATATATCAGTCTCTTCTGTTGCCCATTCGCCCCTGGTAAATTTATATTTTAATAATCCAAATCCATTTGGTAAAGTCACGTAATAATTGCTATCTTCATTTAAAACCAAGATGTAATTTGGATCAGAGGGATTCCAGTTATTAAAATTACCAGCTATATAAATATTTGATCCATTGGGCGTGTTGCCAGGTACTGAATCAACTTTTACAACAACTCTTTTACAAGAAATAAAGTAAAAGCCAATTAAAATAAAAAACCATATATTAATTCTATTAAGATTCATCTATCCAACCATTTTAAAAATTCATTTGCTCTTGCACGACTAATATAGATATCTTCCTTTGCATCAGGATTCAAGCTTATTTTCAACCTTCCATTAAAGTGTTTGCTTATTTTATTTATTGAATTTATTTGTGTTATGTAACTTCTTGTGATTCTGAAAAACAACTGATCATCTAACAAACAGGATAATTGCTCAAGCTTATAATCTATAATGTATCGTTTTTCATCTGTTGTATATAAATAGGTTACAGTATCATCTGCTTTAAAATAAGCAACACTATTGGTATTTATGAACTTAACCTGGTCTCCTGTTTTAACCATAAACCTGTCTTTGAACTTTTTACTAATATTATCGATGTGTTTTTTTAGTTCTTCAAAGCGTATTTGTTGATTATTTGTATGATAGCTTGTTTGTAAGGCTTCAAATTTATTTAGTGCTTTTACCAGTTTCTCCTTCTTAATTGGCTTTAGTAAATAATCTATACTATTTAGTTCAAAGGCTTTAATAGCATATTCATTGTAAGCAGTAGTGAAAATAATCGGAATATTTGTGGATATTTCATCAAAAATATCAAAACTTATTCCATCTGATAATTGAATATCCAGAAAAATCAAATCAACATCCATATTTTCATTGAATCTCTTTACACTATCTTCAACCGAATCCAGGCAATCAACAATTTCTACTTTTTTATCAATATCCTTTAGTAAACGAATTAACTCGGTTTGTGCCAATGGTTCATCTTCTATTATCAATACTTTCATCTTGCTTTATTAAAGGGATTTTTACTATAAACTCATGCTCTGTTTTTATAATTTCAACCTTCCTTTCAGTAATATATTTATACCTGCTTACTATGTTATCCAGTCCAACTTCTGAAGAGTAGCTTATGCTCTTCTTTTCCTGTAAATTATTTTTTATAGTGATGCTGTCATCAGATTGAAAAATATCCAATGTTAATGGTTTACTTTTTGATACAATATTATGTTTTACGGCATTTTCAATTAGTAATTGCATAATTAAAGGCGGCAGAAAAAAACCATCAATATTTTCAATTTTAAAATCTACTATAAGCATTTTATTAAAGCGCAATTTGTACAATTTTAAAAATGATTCTGTGAATGATTTTTCTTCTTTTAATTCAACCAGTTCATTTTTTCGGCTATCTAAAACATATCTGTATACATCAGCCAATTCCCTGGTATATTCTGCAGCAAGTGCCTTATCCTCATGAATTAAAGATGACAAAGTATTTAAACTATTAAATAAAAAATGAGGATTGATCTGAGCTTGTAACATTCCTAAATGAAATTCGGCTTTTTCTTTTTTATACTTTTCTATTTCTACAATTGATATTTTCCATTTATTGAATAAAAACCATCCTAAATCTCCCGTACTGATAAGTGTCATTGCAAAAAACGTAACAGACATAAATATTGCCTCATCGCTAAACCTTATAAAATCCTTTTCAAAGAACAAAAAACTTACTAATATTCTTACTATATTAATTAAAAAAATCGCGTAAACAGAATTAATAAATAACTGAATAATAAATCTTTTTATTAAATCCTTTTCCCACCTTAATTTTTGAGATAAGCGCTTATTTATCCAGTATATCCCTTCCTGTATGGTTAAGGCAAGAATGATTCCCCAAAAATAGGTTTCAAAACCCTGTACTAGTTCATAATTGCGATAAATAAGACTAAAAACAATATCAAAAAAGAATTTGAATGTTACTCCAACAAATGAAAAAACCAGAAATCTGAACCATGTTTTTTGTAATGATATAGTTTTGGCCATGGATATTGCATTATAAAACAGATTTCTAATTTAATCATTTCGTAATTAAAAGAAAATAATGCGAACATTCAATATTATAATAAGAAGTATTTACCATACTTTTTTTCAAAGGCTTGTGTATAAACTGCTTTGTTTTTACTTAATATTTTAATTAAATATTCACCGTGTGGTAATTCTTCAATTATATAAGTAAGTTTAAAATTACATGTTTCGCAAACTTCTTTTTGATTTAATAGCACGCCCTCTTCATCATAAAACTGAACGAGTAAATTACTGTATTTTGTATTTACACATCTCAATATAACAACATCTTCATGGGTTAATTGAACCTTTGCATCAAATTTTTGATTTGTAGACGGATCTTTTTCTGTTCCTGCATAAGAAAATGTACTTAATGCTAGAAAAGCTAAAATGGTTAAAATAATTTTATTTGTTTTCATGGCTTTAAATTTTTATGATTAATATCTGATTTAAAAGTATACCAAATATCAGCCATGTGAAACCAAATAGTTGTGAACTGTATTATCAATAATGTGAATTAAATTATTTGCTAAGTGAATTTTTGATACACTATTTAATTAATTATAAGTCCTGTTATGTTAAGAAGTTTTTTAAGCAATCAACTCTTCAGGTGGGGTGTTAAAAATCAAACCCTGTCAGTGGTTTTACACCCTGACAGTGGTTTGTAAGAATGAAGGAAGGTTAATTTAATATTATCCGAATAATATGAAACAATAATGTATATGTTTAAAAATTTGTAATTGTAAGTTAAAGCTTTTCTAACTTAAATGATGAGGCTGTCTAAAAAGGTTTAAAACATGTCATTTCGAATGCAATGAGAAATCCCAATATTTTGAAAACCAGAAGTTTAATATTTAATTTTATATCGAACTCAGGTTATTAGTTTTCCGAAACAACTTTTCCGCTGCCTGAAATTTCTGCATCAACTATAGGATTTCCCTTGTAATAAACTTTACCGCTTCCTGATATTTCAACTTCTAATCTCGATTCGGCTGTAATTTCCACTTTGCCTGAACCACTTATTTCACCACTTACTTTCATTGCTGTTAAGTCAAAAGCATTTATCTTTCCTGAGCCACTTATTTCAAAGTCAAAAACCTCTGCCTTATCAACTCCTTTTAACATAATTCTCCCTGAACCTGAAATTTCATTTTCAATCTTTTTTGCCGCTAGCTCATCAATTATAACAGATCCACTACCGCTGATTTCAAGTTCAATCTCATTGGTAACTATTTTACTTTCAGCAACAATAGATCCAGAACCAGATACATCCAAACCTTCAATATTTTTCATTTCTACAAATATCTCAATCTTGCCATGCCTGCTAAACCATCCTTCATATCTAATTATTAAAGCTCCGTTTTTAACTTCAGTAATAAGTTCTTCAATATCTTTTTTTTCTCCTTTTACAACTACTTTTTGATTATCACCTTGTTTTAAATACACAGTGCCTGCAATATATAAATCAACTTGAGTGAAAACATCAACTTCTCTTGTTTCTTCAATTGGATCAGCACTTACCATTAATGGAAGGGCAAAAATTAGTATCAGCACTAAAAAATTAAGTTTTTTCATTTTATTAAATTTTATACGGATCAGGTATATTCTCCCGGCAAATAATAAACTTAAAAGTATATTATTTTGTAATACCTTTTCCTTTAGTTAAACATTCATAATTTTATGTATAAATTTCAGGAAAACAATTAAAAGACGAAACTTTTTTTGTGATGTTGCAAAAAAAACGGAAGGACTCTTAATCCTCCCGTAATTGTTAATAAACCCTTAAAACCATGACGGCTTAATAGCCGCTGTTTGATGTAAAAATACAAAAATTATATTAATTATCAAGGTGTAAATATTTATACCCAAATATTAATCATGCTTACATTGTTGATATACTGATATTTACTGTGTTTTATCAAAACCTTACAAATATTATTTCTTTACAGATATAAACTTTTTCAATAAACTTTTATGTAAAACGAATGGCTATTTGTAATTTTAAGATTTACTTAACCTATTTGTTTTAAAATAATGAGCCAGGAAAGGAATATTAAAACTATTTTTGGTAAAAAAAAGATGACGAAATTTTTACAAGTAAATAATTTATCAGGTTTTTTATATCTACTTGAAGACATTTTTGATGCATATATATTAACTAATGAGAATCTTAATGTTTTGTACAGCCATCCTGATTCAGAAATCTCAATTCCTGAAAATGAAGCACTTATTCCATATATAGAAGCTCAATTACAAGATCAATTTACCAAAATAACTGAACAGGTAAAAAGAACAAAAAATGCAGAAAATTTTACTCTTCGTTTCATTAGGTCAAAAAAAGCATACAATACAAAATGCTCTGTTATTATAGATGATAACTCCAATAATTATTTCCTTTTTACATTAATTGACAATAGCTTAACTCAAAGTTTGATTGAAAAATTAAGTAATTCAGAAGAACGGTTCATGGCCATAGTGAACAATACATATACATGGGAGAACTGGGTAAATCCGCATGGCGACCTGATATTTGTTAACCCTGCAGTTGAAAAATTCACCGGATATTCCTTTGATGAAAGCACGTGGTTGTTTCAACATCCGGAAAAATACATTCACAAAGATGATTTTAAAAGAGTAGTTAGTAAGTTTAATAAATCTTTACAAAACGAAACTTCAGGTACTGATATTTTCAGAATTCTAAAAAAGGATAAATCAATTTCCTGGATTTCTGGTTCATGGAATCCCGTTTACAGCACTAATGGAAAATACCTGGGATTAAGATCTAGTTTGCATGATATTACAGAAATAAAAGAAACTCAACAATTACAGGAAGAGAACTTACAAAAACTGAAAAAGCTCAATGATAAATTAAAAAAAGCAAATAAAGAAATTGAAGAATCAGCACGTAATAGCAAAATATTTATAACTAACATGAGTCATTTGGTAAGAACACCGTTAAATGCAATTCTTGGTATGACTGAACTACTTTACGATAATAAATTAGATTATGAACAAATTGAATTAATAGAAGTCATTGAAAATTCTGCTGAAAATTTACTGGCGGTAATACATGACATTGTTGACATAAAAAAGATAGAATCAGAAGAAATTAAGCTTGAAAGAAAAGGATTAGTACTCTATGAAAAAATGTTATCAATATTCAATATTTCAAAACTTGGAGCGCAAAGGAATAATTTAGATTTTTATTTTAATTTCCCGATAGAAAAAAAGCAGCTCATTGTTCTTACCGATCATGTGAGATTAAATCAACTACTTCTAAATGTTTTAAATAATGCAATTAAATATACTTATAAGGGATATATCAAATTTGAAGTAAATTTAATCAATGAAACAAATAATAATGTAATTATTGATTTTGTTATTTCAGATACGGGAATTGGAATTGCAAGTCAAAACATAAAACATATTTTTACCGGGTTCACTAAACCAGGAACACAGACTGCCAAAAAAATTGAAGGAAGCGGATTAGGCCTGTTCATTTGTAAAAAACTGGTTAATGCTATGGGCGGAGAAATTAATGTAGAAAGTGTTGAAGGCAAAGGATCAGTTTTCACTATAAAATTGAAATTAGAAAAAGGTAATAAATCTGATTTAAACGACAGGAAACATCAGAAAGAAAGTCTTAAAACTAAACACCCAAAGCTCGAAAACATTAATTTATTACTGGTTGAAGATCAGGAATTCAATCAATTACTAATTAAAAAAATAACTGATAACTGGGATTGTAATTTAGAAATTGCAAACAATGGTAAGGAAGCAGTTGAAATGTTGAAGAATAATAAATATGATATTGTTTTAATGGATATTCAACTCCCCATTATGAGCGGCTTACAAGCAACACAAATAATCCGGAATGAATTACCTGAACCTGTCAGGTCAATACCAATCATTGCTTTAACAGCTAATGCCATTGATGGTGATAATGAAAGTTTCATTGAATCCGGAATGAATGATTATATTGCAAAACCATTTCGTTCGCAGGTTTTATATGAAATGATTACAAGAAATTTAAAGGGAAATGATAAAAAAAAGACAGAAATGAAAACAAGTACAGAAAAAAGCAAGCCTGAAAATAATAAGGAAGTATACTCTTTGAAAAAAATCCTTGAAATAGCCAAAGGTGATAATAGTTATACCAGGGAAATGATACTCGTTTTTATTGATCAATGCCTCGAAATAAAGGAAAGTATAATGAAAGCACTTGCTAAAAAAGATACTAAAGAGCTTGGTGAAAATGCACATAAACTTAAAAGTTCAGCCAATATAATGTGCTTAACAACTATAGAAAAAGAAATTTTCGAAATAGTTGAGATTTCAAGACCTGATAAACCTGATAAAAAGATATTCAAATTAGCAGAATTAGTACTTAAAGAATTAGAAAATATTATTCCTGCCCTCGAAAAAGAATTGGGAAACTGGCCTGAATAAGCATTTGCTTTATTATAAAACCAAAATATTGCAAACAAATTATCAACATTAATCTTTATAACACACACAAAACCAGCAATTTATCGCAAAGCAGAAGAGCAGCTTTGCATAGCATCAGAATAAATGCCTTTATATCTAAATATTTAATATATTGCACGGTTTAACTAAAACAGAGGGGCTTTTATGGAAAACATACAGGAAAAACCAATTAAAACCATTAAAAACTTAATTGATTCGAGCGTAGAAAAATATGCAAATCATACAGCTATTACTTTTGTAAATGATAATCCAATATCTTATAGTGAATTAGGAAGCAAGGTTAAATTGATCTCTAATTATTTACAAAATAATGAAATTAATAATGGTGATAAGATTGCTATTTTGGGAGAAAATAGTCCGAATTTGGGAATTGCATATTTAGCAACAACTACTATTGGAGCAATAGCTGTGCCAATTCTGCCAGAATTTCAATCGCAGGAAATTGCTAATATATTGAAACACTCTGAAGCTAAAATTCTATTTGTTTCTGAAAAACTTTTTAAAAATATCCCTGATAGTTTCTTAACATCTGAAAATCAAATAATACTATTAAAAAATTTTAATATTATTCCGCTGGGAACTACTTCCGAAAACCTTAATATTTCAAGCTATAGTACTATTTATGATAATTCATCTAATAAGGATGATTTTAAGGGAAAAAGCATTTCTGAAGATGAAATTGCAACTATTATTTATACTTCAGGAACAACAGGTTCATCGAAAGGTGTTATGCTTTCACATAAAAATATCATTGCTAATGTATATTCTTCTACGAAAATACTAGATATAGGCACTAATGATAGATTTCTATCAATTCTGCCCATGTCACATACCTATGAAAATACTTTAGGATTTCTTTTCCCGTTGATGATGGGATCAACAATCTATTATCTCGGGCAAATGCCAACAGCTAATATTCTGATAGCTGCAATGCAAAAGGTAAAACCTACCATCATGCTATCTGTTCCTCTCATCATTGAGAAGATTTATAAAATGAGTATACTAAAAAAGTTTCAGGCAAATTCTGTAATCAGATTTCTTTACAAAATTCCGGTAATTAGAAAATTCTTAAACCAATTAGCAGGAAAAAAATTATTAAAAACTTTTGGCGGAGAACTTAGATTCTTTGGTATTGGCGGAGCGCCATTATCACCGGAAGTTGAAGAATTTCTAATAGAAGCAAAATTCCCATACGCTATCGGTTATGGATTAACTGAAACCTCACCATTATTAGCAGGAACAAATCCACAAAAATCAAAATACCGTTCAACAGGGCCAGCTGTAGATCAGGTTCAGATTAAGATAAATAATCCGGATAAGAATGGAGAAGGTGAAATATTTGCAAAGGGGTCAAATGTAATGCTTGGCTATTATAAGGATAAAGAAAAAACGGATGAAGTCTTTACTAGTGACGGATGGTTTAAAACCGGCGATTTAGGTGTTTTAGATGAAGATAATTACCTTTTTATTAAAGGTAGGCTTAAAAACATGATATTGGGGCCAAGTGGTGAAAACATCTATCCGGAAGAAATTGAAGCAACATTGAATAAATACAAATATGTTGCAGAATCTCTTGTATTTGAAGAAAAAGGTAAATTAATAGCTAAAGTACACCTGAATTTTGAAGAGCTTGAAGAGCAATTCAATTATTTAAAAGAATCAGCTCATCATATGCAGGAAAAAATAAATGATATTATCAATGATATTCATTTTCACGTTAATCTTGAATTGAACAAATTCTCTCGATTAAACTTGTTAATTGTTCAGACTGAACCATTTGAAAAAACGCCAACAAAAAAAATCAAGCGATATTTATATACTTAGTATTTGAACGAAAACTCTTTAATTGTTGATTGTTAAAGTTTTTGCAAGATATTTCTTTTTTGAATATATTAAATGGTTAAATTGTTATTAAAGAGCAATTTAACCATATAACAACTCAATAATATTTTGCAGATTTAGTGTGGTCTGAATTTATGATTTTGAGCCTGCAAATAAATTATAGAAATATGCAATTAAGGCACCACCAATAAATCCATCAACAAATCCCCATATAAATCCTATAAATGCACCATACCAGGTTACAGAATATCCTAAATATACATTTGCCAATTTAATCAATGTATTACCCTGGTAGCCAAAAATTATAAACCAGAATGTAATGGCAAAAACTGCCAGGCCCAATACAGCACCTGTAGATAAAGCCAATGCTTTAACATTTAATTTCATGATGACCTCCTTTTTAATAAATGTTATTAATTAAATTTGATCCAAGATAATAAATAATATAATAAATATCCATTTATGGATATATTTAAATTTGACGAAATTATTTTATGTATTAACTTTAGAGTTCGATCAAAAAAAGTACAAATTTAAAATAAAACAACATGGCATTTGATATTGAAATGATTAATAAAGTATATGCTGGTATATCTGAAAAAGTAGATAAAGCAAGAGAAATTGTAGGAAAACCATTAACATTAGCAGAAAAAATATTATACGCACACCTTACAGAAGGATTAGCAACAAAAGCATATGAAAGAGGGAAATCCTATGTTGATTTTCATCCTGATAGAGTAGCGATGCAGGATGCAACTGCGCAAATGGCATTATTACAGTTTATGCAGGCCGGAAAAGAAAAAGTTGCTGTGCCTTCAACTGTTCATTGTGACCATCTGATCCAGGCAAAAGTTGGAGCAAAAGATGATTTAATTGAAGCAAATGATACAAATAAAGAGGTTTATAATTTTTTATCTTCAGTGTCAAATAAATATGGAATTGGATTCTGGAAACCTGGCGCTGGTATAATTCACCAGGTTGTTCTCGAAAATTATGCTTTCCCGGGTGGAATGATGATTGGTACAGATTCACATACAGTAAATGCCGGCGGACTGGGCATGATTGCTATTGGCGTTGGAGGCGCTGATGCTGTTGATGTTATGGCTGATATGGCATGGGAATTAAAAATGCCCAGATTAATTGGTATTAAACTCACAGGAAAAATAAACGGCTGGACTTCTTCTAAAGATGTTATATTAAAGCTTGCAGGTATTCTCACTGTTAAAGGAGGAACAGGCGCTATTGTTGAATATTTCGGAGAAGGTGCCGATGCTCTTTCTTGTACCGGTAAAGCAACAATTTGTAATATGGGTGCAGAAATTGGTGCTACTACTTCAATATTTGGTTATGATGAAAAAATGAGCGTTTATCTGAAAGAAACAGACAGAGAAGAAGTTGCTAAATTAGCTGATGAAATTAAAGATTATTTAAGATCAGATGACGATGTGCTTAAAAATCCTGAAAAATATTACGACCAGGTAATCGAAATAAATCTTTCCGAATTAGAACCATATATAAAT
>DAOVJU010000472.1 GCA_030632095.1 Chlorobiota bacterium | reverse complement strand
TAAAATATATAATTGAACTGGAAACTGAAATACTGGTTCATGCAGGATTTAATTTTCAATTGACAGAACCTTTTCTGGATACTTTTTCAATGGTGTGGATACGCGATTTTGAGAGAGATGAGCAATTGTTAGGAGGTAAAATAATCATTCACGGCCATCATCCAACATCATTAGAAGAAATAAAAAAGCGAATTGATACTAACCATCCCATTATAAGGCTCGACAATGGTTGTGTTTATTATAATATGCGTGAGCGTGGGAATTTGTTATGTTATGATATTGATAACCGAAGTTTATGGGTACAAAGGAATATTGATCTTAATTAGTGTTTGTCCATAAAGCTACTCAAATTGTTTTAAAATCAGCTTATAGTCATAATCATATCTGTGCAGGCAGGTATTCGGACTTATAGATAAAATTGGATGTTTATATTTATTTTTATTTAATAATCATTAGTGACCGGTTAAAATTATTATGTTTTATATTTCGTACCTATGGCACTTTATTATTTTTTGGAAACATCAGTTCTACAAATATTTAGCACCTACGGTGCTTTATATTAGCCTCGTTAGAGGTGATATATTTGTAGTAAAATGATTAATATTAAAACAGAGCCCCGTAGTGGGCGAAATATTATTAACATATAGAAAACAGGCAATTTTAAGCATATTCAATTAATTTAGTCGGACAGTAGTGTTTAGTAATATATAAAAAATGGCTAAATTTGATTATAAGAATTGATTGTAAAATTACAAGCTTACTTGAGTAATATTAAGTTCATGAGAAAGATAATCTTTCCTGTTTTTCTGTTATTGATGAATTATGGTATAATTTATTCACAATTAAATATTGGTGGTAAGCCAATTAGTATTCAACAAAATTTAAATTCAGACAATATTGAGATAAAAACTATGCCGTATTTTGATGAGCAAAGCTTAATTGATGAAGATAGGGAAAATCAGAGATTGAAATCACAAGCTTTCAGATTTGCAAAATCATTTGATGTAAATTTTAGTTTATCAAATTCCGGTTCATGGGATAATTTGCCCGATGGATCAAGAATTTGGCGTTTGGGAATAATTTCATCAGGTGCCTATTCAATTAATATCATTTTTAAAGAGTTTTTTTTACCTGAAGGAGCTAAATTGTATATTTTCAATAATGACAGGACACATTGCATTGGAGCTTATACTCATTTAAACAATAATGTGAATAATGTTTTAGCTACCGAGCCTGTTGCTGGAGATTTTATTATTATTGAATATTCTGAACCTGCAGAAACAAACAGAAAAGTAAAATTATCAATTGGAAAAGTTTCACATGATTATAAAGGAATATTCGGTTTATTGAATGAAAAAGATGAACACTTTGGAGCATCAGGACTTTGCAATGTAGATATAAACTGCCCCGAAGGAAATGATTGGCAAAATATAAAACATTCGGTAACAAGAATTATCATCAATGGATCAATGTTGTGTTCCGGGGCTTTAATTAATAACACCAGGCAGGATGCAACTCCATATTATTTAACTGCAAATCATTGCATTAATACACAAGCAAATGCGACAGTTTCAGTTTTTTATTTTAATTACGAAAGCCCTGTTTGTAATGGGTTTGACGGATCAGTATCGCAAACAATTTCCGGTTCACAGTTGATAGCAACTGCACCAAACAGTAGTTTAGATTTTAGTTTGCTCGAATTAAACGATGATGTCCCGATAAGTTTTAATCCATATTTTGCGGGTTGGAACCGGGATATGGCTCCATCACTAAATACAACTTGTATCCATCATCCGGGTGGTGATGTTAAAAAAATTACTATAGATGAAGATGCTCCTGTAACCGGAGATTATGGCTCTACTTATGATAATAACTCACATTGGTTAATACTGGATTGGGAATTAGGGACAACTGAAGGCGGATCATCCGGGTCACCTTTGTTTGATGAAAATAGAAGAATAATTGGAAATTTAACAGGAGGTGAAGCTAATTGCGAAAATCCGGTAAATGATTATTATGCCAAGTTTTCAAGGTCATGGGATGATTATAGTGAAAACGATGAACAATTAAAATATTGGCTTGACCCGGATAATACCGGGATTGTTGTATTAAATGGCTACTTCCCTAATTCGGGAGGAGTAATTGGTGAATGTGATTCCATAACAAATTTTTCGGGTACACTTACCCTTTATCCAACCATACAAGATATGTATGTTTCAGGTAACAATGAGTATGGAGATCTGGCAAAGGCTGAATATTTCGAGTCAGTTGGTGAAGAAGAAATTATAACCGGTGCATTGTTTTATTTTGGAGTTGCAGAAGGTAGTGAGTCAAATTTAACATTTGCAGTTTTAGAAGATCAGGATAATAAGCCGGGAACTCAGGTAGCCTCAATTACCAAGCCTCTAAGCGAAATTGTTGAAGATGTAAATAATTATGAAATGACCTATGTTGAATTTGCAAGCCCTGTTAATGTTTCAGGCGCTTTTTATATAGTAGTGTATTTGCCAACCATTGAAGATGAGGTAGTTGCTATATATACAAACTCAACACAACAAGCAGAAATAAATACAGGCTGGGAAATGTTATCCAACGGTGAATGGTTCCAATACACTGAAACCTGGCCAATAAAACTAAACCATGCAATATATCCAATAATTTGTACATATGTTGATGTTGAAATGCCTGAAAATGAAAAATTTTCAATAAATATTTATCCGAATCCCTTTTTTGATGATATAATTATTGAATTAACTGAAGTTGAAAGAATTAACCGGATAACGATATACAATTACCTTGGATCAACTATTAGAGACTTTACTTTTAGTTCAGGTACAGGTTTAAATAAACAGGAAATAAATCTGTCACATCTTAATCCGGGAATTTATTTTATTAACGTACAAACTAAAGATGCACATGTAGTGAAAAAGGTAATTAAGAATTAATTGCAAAAATATATAAGTATCTTTTTTATATCTTAATAATAATAATCCAATAGAAAGCAAGGTATGAAATCACCTTATTTGCTAATATCATTAATTTTCTTTGTCTCATTTGCTTATTTGGTAAGCTGGGGGTTTACAAAATTATACATCATAAAGAAAAGCACCCATCAAAAAATATGGAATGTACTTTTACTTATTACTTTTCTTATTGTAGGTATTTTGGGTTTATTATTAGCAGCACAAGTGAACTATAAATGGGAAATACCGTATTTGGATAAAATTTTTAACTGGCATGTAAATTTTGGAATTGCCATGGCTGTTATATCAATATACCATTTTACAAGGCATTGGTATTATTATATGAAACTGTTCAAACACGAAAAAAATGCAATTACTAAGAACAGTCAAATTAATAATAAAAATGACAAGGGCAATAACATTCATAAGGACAACAATAGTGCAAAGCTTCAAATATTGTTATTGG